>JAJXXB010000024.1 GCA_021781315.1 Actinomycetes bacterium
AGCAGGGTCGCCGGGTGAGCGCCGCCGCGGCGAAACGCCGCGTAGCCCTCGGCGGCGGCGAAGGCCAGCGCGCAGAGCACGAGCAGAGCCACGGGCACGGGCCCGGCGACGAAGAGCACGGCGACCAAGGCGCCGAGCAGCAGGCCCGTCGTCGTGGCCTGGGAAACGCTGTTCGCGCGGCTCTGGCGCGCGGCGCGTCCGGCCAGCGGGTTCTCCGGCCGGCGCGTGCGCTGGGCGCGCGGGGGCTCGGGTCGTGGCGTCTCATCGAGGATCTTCTCTTCGGCGACCACGTCCTCGGTGAGGACGAACTCCCACGGGCGCGACTCGTCCTCCTTGACCTCGCTCGCGAGGAACGACGCGTCGAACTGCTCTTCGTGGGCGACCCAGTCGGCCTCGCCCTCGCGCCACGCGGGCGCGGGAATCGCGGCCCACGGGTCGTCGCTCTCGGCCGCCTCGCGCGCGACAACGATCGGCACCTGGCCCGTCGGGGCGTCCGTCCAGTGCGGCAGCGTGGTCTCGTCGACGACGGCGCCGTCGGCGGCCTCGGCGGCCACCTCGGCTCCGGTGATCGTGACGCGCGAGTCGCTTGAACTCACCACCGGCACTTCGCCGGTGGCCTCGTCGTCGAGGAACGAGTCGTCAGACTTCAAGAAGTTCCTGCTCTTTGTGGTGCAACAGCACGTCCACCGCCGCCACCTCGTCCTGGGTCATCTTGTCGAGAACCTTCTCGACGCGCTCGATCTCGTCGCTCGAGAGCCCCTGTTCCTTCTCGAGGGCCTCGAGCTCCTGGCGGGCGTGGCGGCGCACGCCGCGCAGGGCGACCTTGCCCTCCTCGGCCTTGGTGCGCACGATCTTGACGAAGTCGCGCCGGCGCTCTTCGGTCAGCGTCGGGAACGTGAGCCGAATGACCTGACCGTCGTTGGACGGGGTCAGGCCCAGGTTCGCGTTGGTGATCGCCTTCTCGATGGCGGCCATGGCGCCCTTGTCGAAGGGCGAGATCACGAGCAGACGCGGCTCGGGCACCGAGAAGTTCGCCAGCTGGCGCAGCGGGGTCTCGGTCCCGTAGTAGTCGATCGGCAGGTGCTCGACCAGCGCCGAACTGGCCCGGCCCGTGCGCACCGTGGCGAACTCGTTCTTCACGTGCTCGATCGCGCGGGCCATGCGTTCGCGCGTGTCCTCCATCACCAGTTCAACGAGCTCGTTATCCATTACTTCACCAGCGTACCGACGGCGTGGCCGTCGAGCGCGAGACCGAGATTCCCTGGAGCCATCAGGTCGAAGACTCGCAACGGGAGGTTGTTGTCCTTGCAGAAGGTGATCGCCGTCATGTCCATCACGCGCAGGTTACGCGCGATCACCTCGTCAAAGGAGATCTCGTCGAACTTGGTCGCGTTGGGATTGACCCGCGGATCCTCGTCGTAGACGCCGTCCACGCCACCGTGGGTGCCCTTCAAGACGACCTCGGCCTCGATCTCCGCGGCGCGCTGGGCGGCCGGCGTGTCCGTCGTGAAGTAGGGGTTGCCCATGCCGGCCGCGAAGATGACGACGCGGCCCTTTTCCAGGTGTCGCACCGCTCGCCGACGGATGTAGGGCTCGGCGACCTGGTCCATGCCGATGGCCGACATCACGCGCGTGGGGCGTCCGTGGCTCTCGATCGCGTCTTGGAGGGCGAGGGCGTTGATCACCGTGCCGAGCATTCCCATGAGGTCCGAGTTGGCCCGGTTCATGCCGGCCATGGCGCCGGTGGCACCGCGCCAGATGTTGCCGCCACCCACGACGACGGCCAGCTCGAGCCCGCCGCGGTCCATCGCGCTGGCGATCTCGCGAGCCAGGAAGTCAACGGTGGAGGCATCGATCGTCTCGTCGCTCGCGGCCGAGGCCAGTGCCTCGCCCGACAACTTCAAGACGACGCGACGCACGATCTAGCTTCCGACGACCACTTGCGCGTACGCCCGAACCGTGGCCGGGCTGACGAACTGACCGACGGCAACCTTCTCGTCCTTGACGTAGGGCTGCTCGACCAAGACGCGCTCCTTGAACCAACCGTTCAGACGACCTTCGATGATCTTAGGCAGCGCGGCCTCGGGCTTTCCCTCGTTTCGCGAAATCTCTTCCACCGTCGCGCGCTCGGCCTCGACCTCGGCCACCGGCACCTCATCGCGCGTCAGGTAGAGGGGCTTGGCGAACGCCACGTGCACGGCGATCTCGTGAGCGACTTCGGAGGTCCCGCCCGCCAGCACGACGATGACGGCGTTCACGCCGCGACCCGCCTGCTGGTGGATGTAGGTCTCGATGACCTCGCCTTCGCCGGCGACCAATCGGGCAACGCGTCCCACGGAGATGTTCTCCTTCAGGGTCGTGAGCAGGGTCTCGATGCGGTCCTGGAACTCCGCGACGGCGCCCTCGCCGGAGGCGGCGACGCGCGCGGCGATCTCGTCGGCGAGCGAGACGAACTCTTCGGACTTGGCCACGAAGTCGGTCTCGCAGCGCAATTCGACAATGGCGGCCGCCTGACCGTCACGCACCACGGCGACGGCGCCTTCGCCGGCCACGCGGTCGGCGCGCTTGGCGGCCGAGGCCAGTCCCTGCACGCGCAGCCACTGGGTGGCCGCGGCCATGTCGCCGTCGTTAGCCTCGAGGGCCTTCTTGGCGTCCATCATTCCCACGCCGGTCGCCTGGCGCAGGGCTTGTACGTCCTTGGCTGTGATAGCCACGTTGATTCTCCTTCGTCGGTGTTTAGGCGGTAGGGGCGTCGCCGGCGTCGACGACGTCAATGGCCTCGGGGGCCGGCGTCTCGTCCACGACGGGCGCCTCGGCGACCTCGGCGACCTCGGCGGCTGCGTCGGTCTCGACCGGCGCCGAGACTTCCGTGACCACGGGCTCGGCAACCTCAGCGACCTCGGCGGCGACGGGCTCGGCCGCAGCGGGTGCGGGTGCAGCGGCGGCCCTGGGCGGCGTCGCGGGACGGTTGGCCCGGATGAAGCGGCCCTCGGCGACGGCGTCGGCCATGAGGCGGCACAGCAGGGCGCCGGCGCGGATGGCGTCGTCGTTGCCGGGGATCACGTAGTCAATG
>JAJXXB010000200.1 GCA_021781315.1 Actinomycetes bacterium
GCGCGCGATGTCGGGATCGCGGAAGTCGCCGATGACCCCGCGCTCGATCATCGCCTGGACCACGCCGTAGCTCTGGGGGTGGCGCAGGGAGACCTGGCTGCCGCGCCGGGCGTGCTCGCGCGGCGTGGCCAGCGTGAAGACCCCGGGTAGGCGCGCCTCGACCAGGTCGATGAAGAGGTCGGTCAGCACCAGGCTCTTCGCGCGCACCGCGTCGATGGTCACCTTGTTCCAGACGTCGAGGGCGCCATCGAGCACGGCCAGCGCCACCATCGAGGGCGAGGACGTGACGAAGGCCTGCATGCCCGACGCCGGCGCGTACTCGAGCTCGAAGTCAAAGGGCCGCGCGTGACCGAGCCAGCCGGGGATCGGGTTTTCGAGGACGCCCTGGAACGAGGAGCGCACGTAGATGAAGCCCGGCGAGCCGGGCCCGCCGTTTAAGTACTTGTAGGTGCAGCCCGCGGCGAAGTCCACGTTCGCCCCCGTCACGTCGAGTGGCACCGCGCCGGCCGAGTGCGCGAAGTCCCAGAGCATGAGAGCCCCAACGTCGTGCACCTGGGTCGTGATGGCCGAGAGATCGAGCATCTCGCCGGTGCGAAAGTCGACGTGGGTGAGCATCACGAGGGCCACGTCATCGTCGAGGTTCGCCGCGAGGTCCTCGCGCGCGATGGTCTTGACCACGACGTCGCGGTCGGCGAAGTGGGCCATCGCGCGCACGATGTAGATGTCGGAGTGAAAGTTCGCGATGTCGGTCAAGATCACGTGACGATCGCGCCGCAACGACAGCGCGCCGCCGATCAGCTTGGCCAGTCCGATGGTGAGCGTGTCGGCGACCAGGACCTCGCCGGTGTGCGCACCGATCAGAGGCGCCAGGCGATCGCCGAGGCGCGTCGGCGTCGCCATCCAACCCGCACTGCTCCAGCTCTTCACCAGTCCTTCGGCCCACTCGTGGTCGATCACCTGGGCCACGCGCTCGCGCGCGGCGCGCGTGAGCGGTCCTAGGGAGTTGCCGTCGAGGTAGATGAGGTCGTCTCGGAGGATGAACTCTTGGCGCAGCGGGGCTAGCGGGTCGACGGCGTCCAGCGCCGCACACTCGTCACGTGAGATCACGTCGTCTCTCCTGTTCTGGGCTTGACGCCCCGACACTACGGCGCCGCGGTCGCGACGCGCGAACCCTCAGACCGCGGACCAGCCATTGTCGACCGGCAGCACGGCGCCGTTCACGTTGCTTGCCGCGTCCGAGGCGAGGAAGACGATCGCCGCGGCGATCTCCTCGGCCTCGGCGACGCGCCCGATGTTGCCCGCGTAGGAACCGATCGCCTTGAGGCCCTCGGAGGTCGCGTTCAGGTTCACCTCGAGGTTCGTGCGCACCCCGCCCGGAGCGACGGCGTTCACCCGCACGCCGCGGTTGCGATAGATCACCGCGCCCGACTCGACCAGTCCGATCAGCCCGTGCTTGGACACGGTGTAGGCGGTGCCCGCCGCCCCGCCGCGCAGCCCGGCCTCGGAGGCGGTGTAGACGATGGCGCCGCGGCCCGCCGCGAGCATGTGGGGCGCCACCGCGCGCGTCAGGAGGAACGGCGCGGTGAGGTTCACCCGCAGGACCCGCTCCCAGACCTCGTCGGTCACCTCGTCGGGTCCGGACATGTCGTCCATGATCCCGGCGTTGGCCACCAGCACGTCGATGCGGCCCGACGCGGCGATCACGTCGCCGACGACGCGCGCGACGATGTTCGGGTCACTGAGATCTCCCGCCTCGGCGACCGCCGACCCGCCGCTCGCGACGATCTCGGCCACGACGGCGTTCGCGCGATCCTCCTTGAGATCGGCCACCACGACGTGGGCGCCCTCGGCGGCTAGCTGCAGGCTGACCGAGCGGCCGATTCCCGAGCCGCCCCCGGTCACGATGGCGACGCGGTCGGTGAAGTTCCCCATGGTCACTCCTTGTTCACCCCCAACCTAGTGAGGCCCTCTAGGGTCAAAAGTCAGCGCGTGAGGGGCTTGTAGCGCATGCGATGCGGCTGGTCGGCGTCGGTGCCGAGGCGCTTGTGGCGATCCACCTCGTACTCGGAGAAGTTGCCCTCGAACCAGCGCACCTGGGAGTCACCCTCGAAGGCGAGCACGTGCGTCGCGATGCGATCGAGGAACCAGCGGTCGTGGCTGATGACGACGGCGCACCCGGGAAAGCCCAGCAGGGCGTCCTCGAGGGCGCGCAGGGTGTCGACGTCGAGGTCGTTGGTGGGCTCGTCGAGGAGCAGCACGTTGCCCCCGCGGCGCAGGACCTTGGCCAGCTGGACCCGGTTGCGCTCGCCGCCGGAGATCTCGCCCACCTTCTTCTGCTGGTCGCTGCCCTTGAAGCCGAAGCTCGCGACGTAAGCGCGCGCGTGCAGCTCGCGATTTCCCACCACGATTCGCTCGTCGCCGCCGGCCACCTCGTCAAAGACGGTCGCCTCGGCGTTGAGCTCGTCGCGCGACTGGTCGACGTAGGCGAAGACGACGGTCGGGCCCACCTGGATGGTGCCCGCGTCGGGCTGGTCCTGGCCCACCAACATCTTGAACAGGGTGGTCTTACCGGCACCGTTGGGCCCGATGACGCCGACGATCCCGCCCGGAGGCAGAAGGAACGAGAGGTCCTCGATGAGGAGGCGTTCGTCGAAGCCCTTGGAGAGGTGCTGGGCGTCGACGACGAGGTCGCCCAGGCGGGGCCCCGGCGGGATCGCGATCTCGACCTTGTCGGCGCGCCGCTCGGCCGCCTCGGCTTCGGCCACGAGCTCGTTGAAGGCGTTCACGCGGGCCTTGCCCTTGGACTGGCGCGCGCGCGGCGACATCCGGATCCACTCGAGCTCGCGCGCGAGCGCGGCCTGGCGCGCCGAATCGGCCTTCTCCTCCGAGGCCAGTCGGGCCTGCTTTTGCTCGAGCCACGACGAGTAGTTGCCCTCCCAGGGGATGCCGTGTCCCCGGTCGAGCTCGAGGATCCAGCTCGCCGCATTGTCGAGGAAGTAGCGGTCGTGGGTGATGGCGACCACGGTGCCCGCGTAGTTCTGCAGCGTGCGCTCGAGCCAGGCCACCGACTC
>JAJXXB010000275.1 GCA_021781315.1 Actinomycetes bacterium
CACGCGCGTGGCCAGTGCCGGCCCAGGCGTTCGAGTCCTTCGCGCAAGATGGCCTCAGTCGTCGCGAAATTGAGTCGCACATGGTCCACTCCACCGGTGCCGAAGGCGGCGCCGTCGCTCAACGCGACGCGCGCGTGCTCAAGAAAGTATGCGGCCGGCCCCGTGATGCTTGTCATCTGTCCTCGCGACCTCTCGCCGCCCTGGGGCAGGCCGAGACCGCCCACGTCAAGCCAGGCGAGATACGTGGCATCGCCGGGCCGGTAGCGGGCCACCGGCAGGTGGTCGGCCACGAGATCGACGAGGAGCGTCTGACGCGCACGCAAGTCGACGAGCAAGTCCTCAAGCCACGCGTCGGCCTCGTCGAATGCCGCGCTCTGGGCGATTACGCCCAGGTGGCTGGGTCCGGGTACCACTCGCTGCTCCAGAGCCTCGATCACGTCAGTACCGTCGGTGCCGACGACGAGGACGGCGGCGGGCGCGCCGGCGAGGTTGAACGCCTTGGATCCCGAGAGCACCGCGACGTGTCGCTCAGCGCCGGCGAGGCTCAGTAGCGGCGTGAACGCACCGCGTAGCACGAGCGGCGCGTGAATCTCATCGGAAATCACGCGCATCCCGTATCGGTCCGCCAGGTTAAGCACGTGCACCAGCTCGTCGCGCGAATGCACCGTGCCCGTTGGGTTGTGCGGGCTGCAGAGCAGATAGACGGGGCGTCGGGACTTCGTGCTCGCCCGCTCGAAGGCACCCTCGAGGAGCGCGAAGTCGAGGTGCCCATCCGCGCCGAGTGGGGCCTCTTCCACGACGCGGCCGCTGTGCTCGGTGAACGAGAAGAAGGGTGGATAGACAGGGCAGTTGACCACGATGCAGTCACCTGGCTCGCTCAGCACGCTGATCGCTGCCGCGACCCCGCTCATGACGTTCGCAACCGGCCGGGAACGCGAAGGGTCGATCCCCGTCCAGCCCCAGTGGCGCACGGCGAAGGAGGAGAGCGACGCCACGTACCGGTCAGCGATCGGGTAACCCAGGTCGCCGTGACGAACGGCGTCGACCAGGGCCCGTTCGACGGGCTCGGCCAGCGCCACGTCCATCTCGGCGACCCAAAGGGGCAAGACGTCCGAGGGATAGTGGCGCCACTTCTCACTCGTTCGCTGTTGCAACTGCTCCAAGCTGAGACCGGACAAGGGGCGCACGTGGTTCATAAGAGTCGTCCTCGACGCTATCCACTGTTCGTGGTCGATGCGAACGAGCCGGCCATGGGGTCACGTCGCGTGTACCCGCATCCGCAACCCAGCCGCAACACGAGTGAAACGCCCACTCGTCGCCCTTTGTACGCTGACAACGTGGCGACACCATCCACGCAGGTCGCGGCGCTCTTGCTCACCGGAGGCGCGAGTCGGCGCATGGGACGCGACAAGTCGCGCATCGTCATCGACGGCACGACACTCGCGCGCCGCAACGCCGCGCTGCTCGCGCGGGTGGTCACGCGTGCCTACGAGGTTGGACCTGGTCACTCAGGACTCGTCGCGACGCGTGAGGACCCCGTCGGCGCCGGTCCCCTCGCCGCGATCGTCGCCGGGAACCGACTGCTGCGAGCGAACGGCCATCGCGGTGCGGCCCTCGTCATCGCCTGCGACCTGCCGTTCGTCGACGAGTCGCTACTCACCTTCCTCGCCGAGTACGACGCCTCGGGTACGGTCATGCCCGTCGTCGACGGCCGCGCCCAGCCACTGCTCGCCCGGTGGGGGGTTCGCGACCTCGATGAGGCGCAGCGACGCTACGAATCCGGTGAACGCTCACTGCACCACGTCACCGACGGTGACGACGTGACCCTGCTCGGCGAGTCAGCCTGGCGCCACGTCGCCTCGTCTCGCACGTTCGCCGATGTCGACACGCCCGAAGACCTCGTGCGCTACGGCCTCACCGATACCGGCCGGTAGTGTCGGCGGGCGGTTCACGGCGTCGGCGGTGTGACCTCACGAGCGATCTCGAGCGCTTCAAAGACATTAAGTCCGGCGGCCGCCGCCATCCAGCAAGCGATGGGCGCCGCCGTTCGCTCCGAGGCGTGCGCCGCGGTGCCTGCGAGCGCCAGAATCGCCTCACGCTCAGCGTCGCTCGGCGGCTCGACCCCGAGAGCGGCGCCGAACTGATCGAGCCAATGCTGCGTCGGTGCACTCACGTTTCGATCGTAGTCACGGCCCCTGACCATCGCGGGGACCGTGACGAATCGAGAGGGTGGCTCGGTAGGATCGACGTGAGCGGGGTCGAGTTCGCCATCGCCGCGACGATCGGGGGGGTTGCGTGAGTCGAGTGTCGCCAGAACGAGACGTGATCCGCATGACGGTGGGTGTCGCGCCGAGCCCGCGTCGAGACACCCTCGCCGGAGAGGAGCCGCTCGAACTTCGCGTCAACGGTCGATCCCTGGCGGTCACGATGCGCACGCCGGGCGCCGATTTCGATCTCGCGGCGGGGTTCCTCGTCAGCGAAGGCGTGATCACCCAGAACCGCGACCTTCTCGCGATGCGCTACTGCGCGGGCGAGGATGAGAACGGGGTCAACCAGTTCAACGTGCTCGATCTCAAGCTCGCCAGTGACGTGGCGCCTCCGAGCGCGGACGCGGCGCGCGCTTTCTTCACGACGAGCTCGTGCGGCCTGTGCGGCAAGGCTTCCATCGACGCCGTTCGAACACGCTCACACTTCGCAGCACCCGACGAGACGCTGAGCGTCTCGAGCGCCACCCTGGCGTCACTCCCCGACCGGCTGCGGTCGGCCCAGAGCGTCTTCGAGCGCACTGGTGGGCTGCACGCGGCCGCACTCTTCACGCCGACTGGTGACCTGGTCGTCGTGCGCGAGGATGTCGGACGCCACAACGCCGTCGACAAGGTGGTCGGCTGGGCCCTGCGCGACGGACGGCTCCCGCTCACCGACGCGATCCTGCTCGTCTCCGGCCGTGCCTCGTTCGAACTCGTCCAGAAGGCAGTGATGGCGGGCATCCCCATGCTCTGTGCGATATCGGCCCCGTCCTCGCTCGCCGTGGACCTCGCGCGCGAGACGCGACTCACGCTCGTGGGG
>JAJXXB010000028.1 GCA_021781315.1 Actinomycetes bacterium
CGAGTCGTCGTCGCCGTGGAAGAGATGGATGACAGAGGTGGCCATAGTGCTCCTACTACTAGATCGGAAGTGACGTTGCGACGCACAGTCTATCGTTCATCGTCGAATAACGATACTATCAGCCCGCGAAGGTAACTCTCTCGCGCCCGCGCGCCCAGCGAGGATCGCGTTCACCTCGCCGTCACCACGTCGGCCGCTAGCATCGCCGTCACCGTTGGTCGATCGTGAGGCTGTGGCTCTGAACGTTCTCTTCATCACCTTGGATCAGTTTCGCGCGGACAGCTATGGCGCGGCCGGCCACCCACTCGTTGTCACGCCGACGCTCGATCGCCTTGCGCGCGAGGGCGTGCGCCTCGCACGTCACTACTCCCAGGCGGCGCCCTGTTCGCCGGGCCGCGCCGCGCTCTACACCGGCACGTATCAGATGAACAATCGCGTGGTGGCCAACGGGACACCCCTCGCCGCACGCTTTGAGAACATCGCGACGATGGCTCGTCGCGCGGGCTACGTGCCGACGCTCTTTGGCTACACCGACCAGGGTCTCGACCCGTACCAGGCCGACGGCGTCGATGACCCGCGCCTTGAGAGCTACGAGGGCGTGCTGCCGGGTTTCGCCCTGGGCCACTACCTGCCCGAGAGTCAGGCCACGTGGGTGGAGTACCTACGCGAACTGGGCTATGACGTGCCCTACAGTTGGGCCCTCGCTCTGCGCGACGAGCCGCAGCGACCCGCCGAGCACTCCCTGACGAGTTTTCTCACGACGAAGTTCCTCGACTGGTTGGACGTGCAGGACTCCGGCTGGTTCGCCCACCTGAGCTACCTTCGCCCCCACCCGCCCTACGCGGCGGCCGGCGAGTACTCCTACCTCTACGACCCCGCCGACGTTGCCCTGCCCCTCGCGGCGGTCGAGGCGCACGAACGACACCCCCTGCACGAGTTGGCCCTCGGCGTCGCGGCCAGCGCCGCGCCGCGCGAGGAGGAGGAGATGCGTCGCCTGCGCGCGCAGTACTACGGGATGATCAGCGAGGTTGACGCCAACCTCGGTCGCATCGTGAGCGCCCTCGAAGAGCGCGGGCAGTGGCACGACACCCTCGTCGTCGTCACCTCAGACCACGGCGACCAGTTGGGCGACCACGGACTCATCGAGAAGTTGGGCTTCTTTCCCCAGAGTTACCACATCCTGGGCATCTGGCGAGACCCGCGACGGCCCGCGAGCGGCCACGTCGTGACCCGCTTCACCGAGAACGTCGATCTTGCGCCCACGCTGGCCCACGCGCTGGGGATCGAGGTCCCGGCGCAGTTCGACGGGCGAGTTCTCACGCCGTTGCTCGACGCCGAGGACGTCACGGACTGGCGCGCGAGCGCTCACTACGAGTGGGACTATCGCCACTTCTTCATCGCTCAGGCCACGACGCCTTGGCCACTGGATCGCACGCTCTCGCGACTCAACCTCGCCGTGGGGGTCGGCGAGGATGTCGCCTACGTGCAGTTTGGAGACGGTTCGTATCGATGCTTCGACCTCGCCGCTGATCCCACGTGGCGCACCGAGTGCACGGACACCGATCGTGTGCTGCGAGGCGCCCAAGACATGTTGCTCTGGCGTCAAGAGCACCTCGATCGTCAGTTCACCGACCTCCTCCTCGAGCCGGGGCGACCTGGGCGCTGGCCGGCGGAGCTGCGCTCGCGCGCTTAAGTGCCGCGAGCGACGCTATGCGTCGCCCAGGCCGCGACAGTTCGGCCGCGGACCGGCGTTGACGTTGCCGTAGCGATGGCGCGTCATGGCGACGCTCTGCTCCAGTAGCCAGCGAGGGCCCTCGACGCTGGCGTTCTGGGCGAGGGGGCGTCGATCAACGGACACTCCCCGCTTGAGAAGCGCGACGACGGGCGCGCTCTCGCAAGAGAGCCAGCGCACCTTCGCCATCTCTGACGCGCGCGCGACGAGCTCGTCGACGCTCTCGCACTGCACGCCGGCGAGGCCCTCGATGGGCGCGCGCGCGCTGATGCTGACTTCCACGCCCCAGGTCCTCACGACGTCGCGGACCACGGCGACGTGAGAGGCGTCAAGGAAATCGTCGACGCGCACGATGATCGGGGCCAGCGGGAGGCGAAACCGACGCACGTTCGCCTCGCCACGCAGTGCGGCGGCGTCGCTGGTGCGCGAGGCGACGTCACGGCCCCACGACTCCAGGTCGCCTCGCGCGGCCTCGACGTCGCACAGGGCGGGCCAGTGGCGTAGACACTCCACGTAGTGGGGTCCGCCCGCTTTGGCGGTGGGCCCCACGCTCGAGCGTTTCCAGCCGCCGAAGGGCTGGCGACTCACCACGGCGCCGGTCACGCCCCGGTTGAGATAGACGTTGCCGGCCTCGACGTGATCGATCCAGTGTTGACACTCGGCCTCGTCGAGAGAGTCCAGCCCCGCCGTCAGGCCAAAGTCCACGTCGTTCTGCCAGGCGAGCGCGGTCGCGAAGTCCGGCGCTCTCATCAGCGCGAGGACGGGGCCGAACCACTCGTTCTGGTGGCTCCAGGATCCGGGCGCGACACCGAGCTTCACGCCCGGACGCCACAGCAGTTGTGCGTCGTCGAGCGCGTGGGGTTCGACGAGCCACGACTCGCCGGGATCGAGCGAATTGAGCGCGCGCGCCAGTGTCGGCTCGGCCGGGCGGATGATGGGCCCCACCGTCGTCGACGGGTCGTAGCCGGGGCCCACGCGAAGGCTCTCCACCGCGTCGCGTAGCTGGCGAGTAAACGCGGGGTTGTCGTAGGTGGACTGGACGACGATGGCGAGGCTCGCCGCGCTGCATTTTTGTCCCGCGTGGCCAAATGCCGACTGGACGATGTCTCTGACGGCGAGGTCGATGTCGGCCGAGGCGGAGACGAGGATGGCGTTCTTGCCACTCGTCTCGGCGAGCAAGTTGATCTCTGGCTTCCACGATGTGAAGAGTCGTGCGGTGTCAAAGGAACCGGTCAGGATGACGGCGTCGACGTCGTCGTGGGTCACGAGGTGGCGACCGGTGTCGTCGTCGCGAGTGGGCACGAACTGCAGCACGTCGCGCGGTACG
>JAJXXB010000220.1 GCA_021781315.1 Actinomycetes bacterium
CTTCTGGAAGAACGGCAGGTACTGCTTGGACCACGCGCGATACGCCGTGTAGTTGTTGGCGGCCGGCGGGCTCTTCGGGTGAAACGTCGTCAGCGTCTTGCAGAACGGACTCATGGCGGCCGACTGCGTGGTCGACGCGCTGACCGCGCCGGCCCCGAGGGCGACACTCAAGGTCGCCGCGGCGAGCGTCGCCGCGGCGAGTCGCCGGGCCCGCAGCGCGAGCGACGTGGTGGACACTCCCATAACTGCACCTCCCCCGCCGCACACGCGACGTGAGGTCATCGTAAACCAGTTGCGGCGCCGGCGCGGGACTTTCAGCGGCGCGTCAGGGCGACCGGAGTCGCGTCCAGCGCCTCGCGGGCGTGGTAGCTCGAACGCGTCAGCGGTGAGGACTGCACGTGCGAGAGTCCGTGGGCGCGTCCGCGCGCGGCCAACTCGTCGAACTCCGCCGGCTCCCACCATCGCGCCACCGGCAGGTGCTGGGCGGTGGGGCGCAAGTACTGGCCAATGGTGACGATCGACACACCCATCGCGGCCAAATCGGCGAGCGTCTCGTCGACCTCCTCGAGCGTCTCGCCGAGGCCGACCATCATCCCCGACTTCGTGGTCAGCCCCGCGGCCTTGGCCCGCGCGAGCACCGTGAGGCTGCGCAGGTACCCGGCGCTCGGGCGCACCGCGCGCTGCAGGCGCGCCACGGTCTCGACGTTGTGGTTGAGAACGTCGGGTCGCGCGTCCAAAATCAGCTGTAGCGACGACGGGTCGCCGCGCAGGTCGCTGATGAGAACCTCAACCATCGTCGCGGGTGAGCGTTCGCGGATGGCGGCCACCGTCGCGGCGATCGCCCCGGCCCCGCCGTCGGCGAGGTCGTCGCGCGCGACGCACGTGATGACGGCGTGGCGCAGACCGAGTCGCACCACGGCCTCGGCGACGCGCGCGGGCTCGGTGGGATCGAGCGGGAGGGGCTTGCGCGTGTCGATGAGGCAGAATCCGCACGCTCGGGTGCACCTCTCGCCGTTGACCATGAAGGTCGCCGTGCCCGACTCCCAACACTCGAAGATGTTGGGACAGCCCGCCTCCTCGCAGACCGTGACCAGACGAAGGTCCTCGGTCAGGGTGCGCAGGTTCTGGTACTCGGATCCCATGTGGGCGGGGATGCGCAGCCACTCGGGCTTGCGCGCCGAGATCGCCAGGCCGGCGTCGGGGTCGACCCCGGCCTTGCGCAGTCGTCGGATGAGGGGTCGCTCACCCGTGTCCTGCGTCGCGCCGCGATCGACGCGCGCGACGCTCGCGCCGCCCCCCAGGCGAGCGTCGAGCGCCTGGCCCAGCCGCTCCTCGACCTCGAGCGGGTCCACGTCGAGTCCCAGTGAGGCGAGTGAGGCCACGGGCTTGTCCGGAATGCCACAGGGCACGATCGCCGCAAATCCCGCGAGGTCGATCGTCACGTTGAGGGCCACGCCGTGCAGGGTGCGGCGATGTCCGGCGGTGTTGCGCTCGGTGCGCACGCCGATCGCCGCGATCTTCGCGGGTCGGGCCTCGAGGTGCGCCCAGACACCCGGGTAACCCTCGAGCCGGCCGACGCGTCCCAAGCGGCCCTCGGTGTCGAGGTCCGTGACCGTCGCGATCACCGCGTCCTCGAGGCGCGCGACGTGGGCCTTGCCGGCCGCCGGGTCGTCACTCACCGTCACGACGGCCCAGGCCACCACCTGACCCGGGGCGTGATACGTCACGTCGCCACCGCGGTCCGCGTCGATGACCACGGCGTCGAGGGTCTCGGGTGGTTGGAGGAAGCTCGAAGCCTGCGCGCGCACACCGCGGGTGTAGGTCGGCGGGTGCTCCATGATCATCACGTAGTCGTCGGCGGCCTCGAGGAGGGCGCGCTGGAAGTCGTTCGCCTCGGCGAAGCTGACGCGACCCAGGTGTCGACGCCGCAGCACCTAGAGCTCGCTCTCCACGTCGAGGCCATTGAGGAGGGTCGCGACGCGCTCGAGGTAGCGAGCCGCGGCGTAGGGCTCGCAGACGCGGTGATCGAACGTCAGTGCGAGGATCAACCGACGCCCCACGGCGAGAGTCGACGCGCCGCCGTCGGTGACGACGACCGGCTCCCGGCGAACGGCACCCATGGAGAGAACCGCCACCTGGGGCTGGATGAGCAGTGGCACACTCGCCAAGGAGTGCTCGCTCAACGGGCCCACCATCGTGAAGGTTCCGCCCATCAGGTCATCCGCGGTCAACTGGCGCGACGCCACGCGCTCCTCGAGGTCCGCGACACGACGAGCCAGGGATCGCACGGTCAGGCCCGCCGCGGCGTGCACGACGGGAACCAGCATGCCGTCCACCGCGGCGCGCACGAAGCCGATGTTGACGCTGCGGTGCACGACAAGGTTGTCACCGTCGACACTCGCGTTGAGGAACTCGAACTCGCCGAGGGCGCGCACGGCGGCGACTGCCACCATCACCTCGTCGGCGACGGCCACACCGTCACGGGTCACACGCCCGGCCCCGTCGAGGCGATCGAACACGGCGCCGTCCACCTCGACCGCGACGTAGCCGTGGGGCGCGGACAGCGCCGAGGCCGCCATGTGCTGACCCATCCGTCGCTGGCCGTGCGTGAAGGGCACGACGATCTCCTCAGTCGGGCCCAGGGCGACGGCGCGCTCGGCGTCGCGGCGCGTGATCGCCCCGCCCGGACCCGTGCCCCGCACACTCGAGGCCTCGACGAGCCCGTCGGTCAGGATTCGTCGCACCACGGGCGACAGCACGAGTCCCGCGACCCCGGGCGTCGTCGTCGCGGCGACGGGAGCGGCCGGCGTGCTCGCCGGTGCGCTGACGCCTGCGGTCGCGACCTGCGCCGACGGCGCCGCGGCCGTGGCCGACTCGTCGATGACTCCCACGCGCGACCCCGTTTCGACGGTGTCGCCCTCCTCGGCGATGATCTGCACCAACACCCCGGCCGCCGGCGAGGGCAGCTCGGAGTCCACCTTGTCGGTCGAGACCTCGAGGAGCGGCTCGTCGCGCGCGACGGCGTCGCCGACCTTCTTGAACCATCGGGTG
>JAJXXB010000108.1 GCA_021781315.1 Actinomycetes bacterium
CGCGGGTCGCGCAACGTCCAGGCGATCGCCATCTGGGCGAGGGTCTGGCCGCGCTGGGCGGCGACGTCGGCGAGGGCGCGCACGTGGGCGAGGTTCGACTCGCTCAACATCGAGACGGGCAGCGAGCCCGACTTCGCGGCTCGTGACCCCTCGGGCACGCCGTTCAGGTAGCGGTTCGTGAGGAGCCCCTGGGCGAGGGGGGAGAAGGCGATGCACCCGACGCCCTCGGCGCCGAGCACGTCGAGCAGTTCGTCCTCGATCCAGCGGTTGAGCATCGAGTACGAGGGTTGGTGGATCAAGAGCGGCGTGCCGAGTCGCTGCAGGATCGCGATCGCCTCGAGCGTGCGACTCGCGGAGTACGAGGAGATGCCCACGTAGAGGGCCTTGCCCTGACGCACCGCGTGATCGAGCGCGCCCATCGTCTCCTCGAGGGGGGTCGTGGCGTCGAAGTGGTGGTGGTAGAAGATGTCCACGTAGTCGAGCCCGAGACGCGTGAGGCTCTGGTCGAGGCTCGATAGGAGGTACTTGCGCGAGCCGAGGTCGCCGTAGGGGCCGGGCCACATGTCCCAGCCGGCCTTGGTGGAGATGACGAGCTCGTCGCGCAGCCCCGCGAAGTCCTCGCGCAGGATGTGTCCGAAGTTCGTCTCGGCGCTGCCGTAGGGGGGTCCGTAGTTGTTCGCGAGGTCGAAGTGGGTCACCCCGCGGTCAAAGGCGCGCCGCAAGATGGCGCGCTGGTCGTCGATGGGTCGGTCGTCGCCGAAGTTCTGCCAGAGGCCGAGCGAGATCGCCGGCAGGGCGAGGCCGCTCGTGCCGCTGCGGCGATACGGCATCGAGTCATAGCGGGTCGGGGAGGGCTGGTACACGTTCATGAGGCCAGCGTAGCGACGGCGGTGAGGAAAGTCCGTGGTGGGGGGCCTTGTGTAATACCTGACTAAGTTAATAAGATTTCTAGTAATTAACCGGACGACCCGAAGGACGACATGACCGTCACCCAGCCCACCAGTTCGCCCGTCGAGACGATCAAGGCGGCGAGCGACCTGCTGCGCGGCGCGCTCTTCGCAGAGCTCGCCGCCCCCGAGGCGAACGTCTCGGGGGACGCCGAGCAGTTGCTCAAGTTCCACGGCGTCTACGCCCAGGACGACCGCGACCAGCGCCGGGCCCGGTCACTGGCCGGCGAGGCCCTCGCCTACAGCTTCATGATCCGCGTGGCGATCCCCGGCGGTCGCCTGACGACGGCCCAGTGGCTGGCGCTCGACACGGTCGCCGACGACGTCGCCGACGGCTCGATCCGGCTCACCACGCGTCAGGCCGTCCAGTTCCACGGCGTCGCGAAGTCCGATCTGCGAACCGTGGCGACGACCCTGCACGGGCACCTGCTCACGTCCTTCGCCGCCTGTGGCGACGTGGTGCGAAACACCGTCACCTGCCCCGAGCTCGCCCTCGACGGGGCGAGTGACCCGCGCCGCGACGTCGCCACGCGCATCGCGCGGGCCTTCAAGCCCGCGACGCGCGCCCACTTCGAGATCTTCGTCGACGGCGTCCTCGCTGCCTCGGGCGGCGACGTCGAGCACGACTTCTACGGCGAGACCTACCTGCCGCGCAAGTTCAAGGTCGCGATCGCGAACCCGGGCGAGAACTGCGTGGACGTCTACGCCCAGGACCTCGGCCTGGTGCCGGCGACCCACCCCGAGGTCGGCGAGGGGTTCGTCGTGCTGGTGGGTGGCGGGCTCGGCCGCTCCTACGCCCAGGAGGACACCTTCGCCCGGCTCGCCGAGCCGCTCACCTTCGTCACCCACGACGAGGTCATCGAGCTCATCGGCGCGGTCGTGGACACCTACCGCGACCTCGGGGACCGCAGCAACCGGCGCCGGGCGCGGCTGAAGTACGTCGTCGCCGACGGCGGGATCGCGAGCTTCGCCGCCGAGGTCTCGCGCCGCTACGGACCGCTGCGCGCGCCGATCGAGGTCCACCTCGCCGCGGCCGACGACCACCTGGGCTGGCGCGAGGAGAGTGACGGGCGCTGGCGCCTCGGGATCCGCGTCGGCGCGGGGCGCGTGCGCGACGTCGCCGAGGGGCGTGGACTACGAAGCGCGCTGCGCGAGGTGCTCGACGGGCGCGACCTCACTCTCGTCGTCACGGCCCAGCAGGATCTCATCGTCGCGGGCGTGGCCGATGACGACCGGTCCGTCGTCGATGAGGTGCTGCGCCGACACGGTGTGCGCAGCCTCACCGAGCTCGGCGCGGTCGAGCGCACGGCGCTCGCCTGCCCCGCGCTTCCCACCTGCGGCCAGGCCCTCGCCGAGGCCGAGCGGGTGCTGCCCGCCGTCGTCGACGCCGTCCAGGGCGAGGTTGACCGGCTCGGCGGCACGCGGCGCATCCAGCTGCGCATGACGGGATGTCCGAACGGGTGCGCCCGTCCCGCGGTCGCCGAGGTCGGGGTCGTCGGGCGCACGAAGAGCACCTATGACGTCTACCTCGGTGGCGGGCCGCGCGGTGACCGCCTCGCGCGGGTGGTGCGCGAGAAGGTGAAGCTCGACGACCTGCCCGAGGTGCTGCGCCCCCACCTCGAGCGCTGGCGCGACGAGGGACACGAGGGCGAGGCTTTCGGCGACTTCTTCGACCGGGTCACTCCGTCGTGACGGTCTTCCTCGTGGGGGCGGGACCCGGTAGCGCCGACCTCTTGACGCTGCGCGCGCTTCGCACCCTCGAGCACGCCGAGGTCGTCGTGCACGACCGGCTCATCGGCGCCGAGATCCTCGCGCTCGTCCCACCCGCGGCCGAGGTCTACGACGTCGGCAAGACCCCCGGCGGCCCCGACAACCAGGACGCGATCAACGAGCTGCTCGTGCGCACCGGGCGCACTGGGCGCACCGTGGTTCGCCTGAAGGGTGGCGACCCCTTCGTCTTCGGGCGCGGTGGTGAGGAGCTCGCGGTGCTCGCAAACGCCGGGATCGACTGGGAGGTCGTGCCCGGGATCACCTCGGCCTTCGCCGCGCCGCTCGCCGCGGGGATCCCCGTCACGCATCGGGGCTCGTCCTGTGGGGTCG
>JAJXXB010000255.1 GCA_021781315.1 Actinomycetes bacterium
CGTGAAGTTCCCGCCGGACACCTCGACGACGACCAAGATGCTCGCGACGGGATCGGCCGACATCGGCTTTCTCACTACGACCGACGTGGGTGTGGCGGCGAACGCCGGCGCGCCGGTGCTCTCGGTCGCCAACTACTCGATGCGCAACAACTGGGCCCTCTTCGCCAAGCCGGGTTCGGGCGTCACGGCCGCCAACCTGAAGACGAAACTCAAGGGCAAGCGCATCTTCTCCTACGGTGACACCTGGACCGAGGCGATGCTGCCCTTTGTCTTGCGTCACGCCGGCCTGACGGCGAGCCAGGTGAAGATCGTGACCGACCCCACCGGCAACGACCTCACGGCCCTCCTTCAGGGCCGGGTCGACTACTCGACCTCGACCACCAACTACGAGATCCCCGGCTTCGTCGGCTCCAAGACCAAGGGCAGCCTGATCACGGTGCTCGGCACCTCGGTCGGCGCGCCGGACGTGCCGATCTGGGTCTACGCGGTGACCAAGAGCTACGCGGCCGCGCACGGGTCGACGGTGAAGGCGTTCCTCTCGGCCGTGAAGAAGGCCACGATCTGGGCCGCCAAGTACCCGACGGCCGCGGCCGCGGACTTCTCGAAGGCCTACCCCAAGAGCGGCTACACCAACGCCTACAACCAGCTCGGCTGGAAGCTGACGGTGCCCTTCCTCACGAACACCCAGGGTCAGTACTTCACGCAGACGAGCGCCCAGTGGTCGACGCTCGCCACCGCACTCAAGAGCATCAAGCTGATCTCCAAGGTGCCGGCGCCCTCGACCTACTACACCAACAAGTTCCTTCCCTAGGTGGGGGTCGGTGACGATCCCCGCGTGGGGGTCGTAGGCAGCTGCAACGTCGACTACGTCGTGCGCGTGGCGCACCTGGCCCGCCCGGGTGAGACCGTGCGCGGCGCCGACGTGGTTCGTCTGCCCGGCGGCAAGGGGGCGAACCAGGCGGTGGCCGCGGCGCGCCTGGGGGCGGCCGTGTCGATGGTCGGCTGCGTCGGCGAGGACGCCGACGGTGAGCTGATCGCCACGACCCTCGCCGACAACGGTGTCGACGTGGACAACCTTCGCCGCTCGTCGCGCCCCACGGGCGCCGCCTTCATCAGCGTCGACGACGTCGGCGAGAACCAGATCGTGCTCTCGCCGGGGGCCAACGTCGACCTCGACGCGTCAGCGAGCGACCTCGAGTCCTTCGACGTCGTCCTCGCCCAGCTCGAAGCGCCGGCGCCGGCCGTCGCCGAGGCCTCGCTGCGATCACGACGCTTGGTGCTGAACGTCGCCCCCGTGGCCCCGGTCGAACCCGAGGTCCTCGCGCGCTGCGCGGTGATCGTCGCCAACGAGGTCGAGGCCGAGGCGCTCGACCTCGCGCGCTACGGACACGTGATCGTGACCCTCGGCGCCCGGGGCGCGACGCACCTGCGCTTCGGTCGCGAGGTCGCCACGGTCGCGGCGCCGCGCGTCGCGGTGCTCGATACCGTGGGGGCCGGCGACGCGTTCTGCGCGGCCTACGCGGTGCAGTTTGCCCGGGGCGCCGACGCCTACGACGCGCTGTCCTACGCCGTGGTGGCCGGCGCCCTCGCCACCCGGGCGAGCGGAGCGCAGGGATCGCTCGCCACCGACGAGGAGGTACGAGCGTGGCTCGCACGCGGGTAATCATCGACACCGATCCGGGGGTGGACGACGCCGTCGCCATCCTGCTCGCCCTGGCGAGCGAGGAGCTCGACGTGGTGGCGATCACGTCGGTCGCCGGCAACGTCGGCATCGACGCGACCACGTTGAACGCCCGGCGCCTGGTCGAGCTCGCCCAGCGACCCGACGTGCCGGTGGCGCGCGGCAGTGCGCGTCCCCTCAACGGCGACCCCCAGCTCGAGGTGAGCGTGCACGGCGCCGACGGGCTGGGTGACCTGGACTGGGACGAGCCGGCCGTGGCCGAGCACGAGCTCGGGGCGATCGACCTGCAGTACCGATTGATCACCGAGGCGCCCACGACCATCGTGGCGATCGGACCGCTCACCAACCTGGCGAACCTGCTGGCGCGCTATCCGCAGGTGGAATCGCTCGTCGAGCGCGTGGTCATCATGGGCGGCGCCTCCTTCGAGGGCAACGTCACCCCGGCCGCGGAGTTCAACATCTGGTTCGACCCCGAGGCCGCCGCGGCGGTGGCCGCCGCCCGCTGGCCGATGACCTTCATGCCGCTCGATCTCACGCACCAGGCGCTGTTGAACGACCAAGACCTCGCGCACCTTCGTGGCCTGGACACCGCGGTGGGACGTCGGGTCGCGGCGATGCTCGAGCCCTACGCGGCCTTCCACGACGAGTGGTACGGCAGCCGCGACGTCATTATGCACGACGCGACGGCGGTCTACGAGCTGATCGATCCGACCGCGATTGAAAAGCAGGGCGTCGCCGTCACGGTCGAGACTGGCGGGGACTACTCGCGCGGGGCCACCTGGTTCGACCGTCGCCGCGCGAACGCGTCGAGCTCCACGACGGTGGGCGTCTCACTCGACAACGACCGCTTCGTCTCGGTGATTCGCGAGCGCCTCGCCCGCTACGCCTGATCGACTAGTAGCGGTAGGTGTCGGGCTTGTAGGGGCCGTCCACCGACACGCCGATGTAGTCGGCCTGTTGCTTGGTGAGCGTCGTCAACTTGACCCCGAGCGCGTCGAGGTGCAGTCGGGCGACCTTCTCGTCGAGGTGCTTGGGCAGCACGTAGACCTTGGTCTCGTAGTCGGCGTGATGCGTGTAGAGCTCGATCTGGGCCATGACCTGGTTCGTGAAGGAGTTGCTCATCACGAAGCTGGGGTGTCCGGTCGCGTTGCCGAGGTTCAGCAGGCGGCCCTCGGAGAGCAGGATGATGGAGCGCCCGTTGGGCAGGGTCCATTTGTCCACCTGCGGCTTGATCGTCTCGCGCGTCACCCCGGGCAGCGCGGCGAGCCCGGCGATGTCGATCTCGTTGTCGAAGTGGCCGATGTTGCCCAGGATCGCCTGGTGCTTCATGGCGAGCATGTGTTCGACGCGCACGATGTCGCG
>JAJXXB010000242.1 GCA_021781315.1 Actinomycetes bacterium
GTCGCCGACGCCGGGGTCATCGATCACGTCAACTTCGTGGCGCCCCAGAGCCACCAGCTGCTCTCGTCGTGGATGCGCGCGGCCGACGCGACACTCGTGCCCTCGCGTTCCGAGAGTTTCGGACTCGTCGCCCTCGAGTCCTCGGCCTGCGGCACGCCGGTCGTGGCGAGCGAGGTGGGCGGGCTCGCCAACCTCGTCGAGCCCGGCGTGAACGGACTGCTCGTCAACAGCCGAGCACCCGCCGCGTGGGCTGACGCCGTGGCGACAGTCCTTGATGAGGACCACGCGACCACCATGTCGACGGCCGCTGTGCTGCTCGCCAAACGCTACACCTGGCGCTCGGCCGGCGAGTCGTTGGCGTCACTCACGGACGCCCTCGCGACGTCGGGCCTCGTCCACTGTTAGTGGAACGCTTCCCGATCGCCGACGACGACGCCGCCACCCGGCTCGACGAACGCCTCGGCGAGTGGGCGCGGGCCTGGACGGGTGAGGGACACGCCGTGGCGATCGACCACCACGCCGAGGCGGATCCGACGGGCCACTACCACTGGTTGGTGCGCCTGCACGGCGAGGAGAAGGACGTCGTCACGGCGTGGATCTCGTTGCGCCAGCGCTCGGTCCACGTCGAGACCGAGGTCGTCCCCGCGCCCGAGATGGGCGAGGAGGCGCTCTATCGCTACGCGCTCGTGCGAAACGCCGACCTGCGCAGCGTGCACCTCGCGATCGGGCCCGAGTCGGCCATCTACCTGGTCACCGCGCTGCCCCTCGCCGAGCTGACCGTGGAGCGCCTCGACGAGATCATGGCCGCGGTGCAGATCTACGTCGACGAGCTCTACCCGACGATGATGACCCTGGGCTTCGCCTGGTATCGCCGCCGCCGCCGTTGAGACCGGGCCATCGGTAACCTGAGTCCATGTCCTATGAACTGGTGATCGTCGGCGGCGGCAAGATGGGCTCGGCCCTCGCCGAGGGCCTGCTGCGCGCGCAGTGGTGCGCGCCCGAGCGCCTGGCGGTCGTCGACCACACGGCGTCCACGCGCGAGTCACTCGAACGACGCCTCGCGGGCGTGGCTATCCTGCCCAGCCTCGAGCTCGGCGACGTCGATGAGCACACCGGGGCGCTGCTCTGCGTGAAGCCCGACTACGCCGAGTCCGTCGCGCGCACGATCGGCGCGCTCGGTGTGCGTCGGCTGCTCTCGGTGGTGGCCGGGCTCACCACCGCACGCATCGAGTCGGTCATGGTCCAGCCCGTGGCGGTCGTGCGCTCGATGCCCAACACCCCCGTGCTCGTCGGCAAGGGGGTCTCGGCGATCGCCGGGGGCGCCCACGTCACGGCCGACGACCTGGCCTGGGCCGAGTCGATCCTCGGGGCCGTGGGCACCGTCGTGCGGGTCACCGAGCGCAATATCGACGTCGTCACGGGCCTCTCGGGCCCGATGCCGGCCTACCTCTACCTGATCGTCGAGGCCCTCATCGAGGCCGGGGTCTACCAGGGCCTGCCTCGCGCGGTCGCTGAGACCCTCGTCGTGGACAGTCTCGAGGGCACCGCGGCACTGCTCAAACAGACGGGGGTCTCGCCCGAGGAGCTGCGTCACCAGGTCACCTCGCCCGGCGGGACGACCGCCGCGGGGCTGCGCGCGCTCGAGAACCGCTCCGTGCGCGCCGCGATGATCGACGCCGTCTCGGCCGCCGCGGACCGCAGTCGCCAACTCGGCCGCTGAGCGTACCGGTAGCGTGGGGGGATGACGTCCTCCCGGTTGCGTCGTCGCAAGTTGTCCGAGCCGACGATCGCACGTCTACCCGTCTATGAGCGCATCGTGGAGGAGTGGATGCGCGAGAACCGCACCCGCATCGACTCGGCCCAGCTCGGCGAGCTCGCCGGGGTGACCGCCACGACCGTGCGCCGCGACCTCGCGGGGCTCGGCACCCTCGGCACCCGTGGCGCCGGCTACGACGTCGCGGTCCTACACACGTGCATCGGCGAGGCGCTCGGCCACGACCAGCGCTGCGACGTCGTCGTGATCGGACTGGGCAACCTCGGTCGGGCGCTCGTCAACTCCTCGAGCTTCCTCACTCGCGGCGCCCGGCTGGTCGGGCTCTACGACGCGGACCCGCTGGTCGTGGGCACCGTCATCGACGGCCACGTCGTGCGCACGATCGACGAACCGCTGATGGCGGCGAGCGTCGCCGTGATCTGCGTGCCCGCGAGCGCCGCCCAGGCCGTCGCCGACCGCTGCGTCGAGGCGGGGATCCACGCGCTGCTCAACTTCGCCCCCCAGGTCCTCGCGGTGCCCCTCGGCACCGCCGTGCACGACGTCGACCTCTCCATCGAGCTCCAGGTGCTCCTCTATCACCTGCACAACGGGACCGGGCCACTCGGCGGCGGACTGCTGCACGCGCTCGCTCGGGGCGAGGCCCCGGGCCCTAGGATGCCGCCCATGGTGGAGGGCCCGTGGCACTGATCGCAGTCGGCGTGAACCACGAGCACGCGACGCTCGACTTCCTCGAACGCGCGACGGTGCCCGAACACGAGTGGGGCAAGGTGCTGCGCACCCTCGTCAGCCACCGCAATATCCACGAGGCCGTCTTCCTCTCCACGTGCCTGCGCACCGAGGTGATCGCCGACATCGACTTCTTCCACGGCGCGATCGAGGACGTCACGACGACCCTCGCCGAGGCGACCGGGATCGACGTGGCCGAGTTCCACGACCGACTGAGTGTCCACTTCGACCGCGGGGTCGTCACCCACCTGATGCGCGTGGCGGCGGGCCTGCAGTCGATCGTCCCGGGGGAGTTCGAGATCCTCGGCCAACTGCGCCGCGCCCTTGAGCTCGCCGAGGAGGAGCACACCACGGGTCAGGAGCTGCGCGAGCTGTTCCACCGTTCGATCGCGACGGGCCGGCGCGTGCGCACCGACACCGCGATTGCGCGAGGCACGACCAGCTTCGCCTTCGCCGCGGTCTCGATGGCGCTCGACGAGCTCGGTCCAGCGATCCGTGACGCCGACGTGGTGGTCGTCG
>JAJXXB010000134.1 GCA_021781315.1 Actinomycetes bacterium
TGGGTGTCCGAGGCGTGCCAGCCGACCTTGTCGTAGGCGGGCTCGACGGTGAAGCCCGGCGTGGGGACCTCGACGAGGATCGAGCTGATGGCCTTGCGCCCGTCGGGCGCGACGTCGGTCACCGCGGTGATGGTCACCAGCTTGGTCAGCTCGGTGCCCGAGTTCGTGATGAAGGCCTTGGACCCGTTGATGACCCACTGGCCGTCCTCGAGGCGCGCGGTCGTGCGGGTGCCCCCGGCGTCGCTGCCCGCGCCGGGCTCGGTCAGCCCGAAGGCGCCGAGGGCCTGGCCCGAGCTCAGCTGGGGCAGCCAGTACTGCTTCTGGGCCTCGTTGCCGAAGCGGTAGACCGGCATCGCGCCGAGCGAGCACCCCGCCTCGAGGGTGATCGCGACGCTCTGGTCGATGCGCGCCAGCTCCTCGATGGCGATGCACAGGGCGAAGTAGTCCCCGCCCATCCCGCCGTACTCCTCGGGGAACGGCAGGCCGAAGAGGCCCATCTCGCCCATGCGGCGCACGACCTCGTAGGGGAACGTGGCCGTCGTGTCGTGGTGGTGCGCCACCGGGGCCACCACGTTGGTCGCGAAGTCGCGGACCGTCTGGCGCAGATGCTCCAGCTCCGGGCTCAGTCCGTAGTCAGCCATCTCGTCTCTCCATTCATCGACCAGTCGTCAGGCCCCGGTTACGGGGTCCTCGAGGCTCGCGGCGAGCGCCGTCACGGTGCGCGACGGGCTCGGCCGGCCGAGCTGACCCGCCATCCACAGGCTCGTGCGGCACAGTGCCTCGAGGTCGATGCCCGTCTCGATGCCCAGTCCCTGCAGGTGCCACACTAGGTCCTCGGTCGCGAGGTTCCCGGTGGCCGAACCCGCGTAGGGGCACCCGCCGAGCCCGCCGGCGGAGGCGTCGACCGTGGTGACGCCCTGCTGGAGCGCACAGAGCGTGTTCGCGAGGGCCTGGCCGTAGGTGTCGTGGAAGTGCACCGCGAGCCGGTCGGGTCCGATGCCCCGGCCCGCGAGCGCGTCGAGCAGCGCGACCACCTGGCCCGGTGTGGCGACCCCGATGGTGTCGCCGAGGGAGACCTCGCCACAGCCCATCGCGACGAGCGCCTCGACGACGTCGGCCACGGGCGCCGGCTCGACGTTGCCCTCCCACGGGTCGCCAAAGCACATCGACACGTACCCGCGCACCGCCAGACCCGCCTCGACCGCGCGCTGCGCGACGCCGGCGAAGATCGCGAGGGACTCGGCGCGCGACCGGTTCAGATTGCGCTGGGCGAAGGTCTCGGTCGCGCTCGCGAAGATCGCGATCTCGCGCACCCCGCTCTCCAGCGCCCGGTCCAACCCGCGCTGGTTGGGCACGAGGACCGGGTGGCGGCCCGTGAGCTCGCCGAGCCCGGCGAGCAGCGCCTCGGCGTCGGCCAGCTGGGGGATCCACGACGGCGGCACGAAGCTCGTGAGCTCGACCGCCTCGAGGCCGCTCGCGATGAGCCGCTGGATGAACTCGATCTTGGTCGTCACGTCAACGACCGTCGACTCGTTCTGGAGTCCGTCGCGCGCGCCGACCTCGTAGACCGTGATGCGACGGGGCAGTCCGTCGAGCGCGGCCACCTGTGGCGTTCTCATGCTGTACCCCCTCGTGGTGGCCCGATCCACCAGGTATTGGTCTACACCCGAGGCGCCGGCGCACCGTCGCCACGGGACTCGCAGGGTCATCGCTTAGGCTTTCTCACCATGGCAATCCGTCGAATGGCAACGTTCCTGTCGACGCTCGTCGTGCTCACCGCCCTCGCCGGAGCACCGGCGGGCGCCGCATCGAGCACCACGAGCGCCACGAGCACGGTCAGTCCGGCCTCGGTCGGCTACGACATCAGCTTCCCCCAGTGCGGCGGCACCCTGCCCACGGGCATGGGCTTTGGCGTCGTCGGGGTGAACGACGGTCGCCCGCTCACGATCAATCCCTGCCTCGCGACCGAGGCCCAGTGGGCGGCGTCGGGACTCGCCGCCACGCCCCAGTTCTACGTGAACACCGCCAACCCCGGTCCGTCCAACAATCCCGCCTGGCCCACGACCCAGACGTTCCCCGAGGTCTGCACCGGCGCCGACTCGGTCGGCTGCTCGTATGACTTCGGCTGGAACGCGGGCAGCAACGCCCTCCAGGCCGTGATCGCCGCCGAGACCCAGATCGGCGTCAGTGCCCCGGGCACGGTGGCGACCTCGGCCCCCTGGTGGCTCGACGTCGAGACGGGGAACTCCTGGCAGAGCCTCGGCACCGGCGCGGCGCCCACGCCGGCCCAGTTCGCCAACGACCAAGCGGTGATGCTGGGCGAGCTCGCCTTCCTGAGCGGGCGCGGCATCCACTCGCTCGGCATCTACTCCACGTCCTACCAGTGGGGCCAGATCGCCGGGGCGACCGGCAAGACCTTCGCCGCCTACGACGCGTGGCTGCCGGGCTACGCCTCGATCACCGACGCCCAGGCGGCCTGCGCGATCCCGGCCTTCTCCGGCGGGCGCACCGCGATGATCCAGTACTCGTCCAATGCGCTCGACGGCGACTACATCTGCCCGCTCACGAGCACGCCCAGCGCCGCCTCGGTGACCGTGGCCGGCTCGGCGACCTACACCGACCAGCTCAGCGTCACCGGTGAGCAGTCGCCGGTCGCCTACGTCCAGACGGCCGGTTCGCCGTCGCTCGTCGTCTCGCCGACCGGGCTCGTCACGACGAGCGGCCAACTCGCGCGCGGGACTTACACGGCCTCGGGCACGCTCAGCACCAACGGTATTTCCGGCACCTTCAGCTTCGCCCTCGGCGTCGGCCAGCTCACCCAGGTGGCGCCGACGACCAACGCCACGTCCGTGACCGCTTCGGCGACCTTCACCGACCAGTTGAGCGTCACCCCGATCGGCGGCGCGGTCGCCTACGCCCAGTCGAGCGGCGCGCCGTCGCTCGTCGTCTCGCCGACCGGACTCGTCACGACGAGCGGCCAGCTCGCGCACGGTACGTACGTGGCCCGCGGCACGACGA
>JAJXXB010000010.1 GCA_021781315.1 Actinomycetes bacterium
GGCGCCGGCGGCCAGCACGTCAACAAGACCGACTCGGCGATTCGCATCACGCACCTGCCCACCGGCATCGTCGTGAGCTGTCAGAACGAGCGCAGCCAGCACCAGAATCGCGCGCGGGCCCTGCAGATCCTCGAGGCCAAGCTGGCCGAGCGCGCCCGCGCCGAGCGCCAGGCCGAGATGGACGCCCTCTCGGGCGACCGGGGCGACAACGCGTGGGGCTCGCAGATCCGCAGCTACGTCCAAGCGCCCTATCAGTTGGTCAAGGACCACCGCACCGATTACGAGACCGGCAACGTCGACGCCGTACTCGACGGCGACCTCGACGGTTTCATGGAGGCCGAACTGCGCCGCCAGCGCTTGCGCGAGGGCGCGCGATCCTAAGAATCGCTATTTCGCATTCTCACAAGGCGCCCGTGGCGCGAACTCGCACGGGGGCGAAACTAGAATGGATCCATTAGTGAGCTTCGCGCGGCGCGCGCCCTTCGTCGTCATTCTCAGGGGGTACCCTCGTGATTCGTTTTGAGCACGTCTCCAAGACGTACAAGAACGGCACCCCGGCACTCAAGGACATCAGCCTCGACATCGAGAAGGGCGAGTTCGTCTTCCTAGTCGGCGCCTCGGGTTCGGGCAAGACGACGTTCCTGCGCCTGCTGCTGCGCGAGGAGCTGCCCGACTCGGGCCGCATCCTCGAAGCCGGCCGCGACATCGGCAAGCTGTCCAAGTGGCGCGTGCCCTACCTGCGGCGCAACATCGGCTGCGTCTTCCAGGACTTTCGCCTGCTGCCCAACAAGACCGTCTTCGAGAACGTCGCCTTCGCCCTCGAGGTGATCGGGCGCCCGCGCTCGACCGTCGAATCCCAGGTGCCCCAGATCCTCGAATTGGTCGGCCTGTCCGAGAAGTCCAAGAACCTCCCCGGCGAGCTCTCCGGCGGCGAGCAGCAGCGCGTCGCCGTCGCGCGCGCGTTCGTGAACCGTCCCCTGATCCTGCTCGCCGACGAGCCCACCGGCAACCTGGACCCGACCAACTCCGAGTCGATCATGGCCCTGCTCGAGCGCATCAACCGCACGGGCACGACCGTCGTGATGGCGACCCACGACAAGGCGCTGGTCGACCGCATGCGCCGGCGCGTCATCGAACTCGACCGTGGTGAGATGGTGCGCGACCAGGTTCGCGGCGTCTACGGCATCGACGAGTCCACGGCGGTCCTCTAGTGCGGGTCTACCTTCGCTACGCCGTCAAGGAGACGCTGTCCAATCTCTGGCGCAACCGGATGATGACCGTCGCCGCCGTCTTGACCGTCGCGGTGTCGCTCTCCCTGGTGGGCGCGGCGCTCTTGTTGAAGCAGAGCGCGGCCCAGGCCTCGGCTCAGTGGCAGCAGGGGACTCGCGTCACGGTCTGGATGCAGCCCACGGCGACCGCGAGCGAGCTCTCGAGCGTCCAGAGCCAGTTGGCGAACTCGCCGATCGTCAAGGACTGCAAGTTCTTCAGCCAGGCGCAGGACTACGCCGAGGCCAAGCAGCTCCTACCCAAGTCCGAGTGGGACGTCTTGAGCGTCGGGGCGATGCCCTCGTCGTATCGCTGCGTGCCGGTCGTGCCCTCGGACGCCTTCGCCATCGAGAGCACGTTCTCGAACCAGCCGGGCGTCTACAAGGTCACCGCGCCCGAGCAGCAGATTCGCGAGATGAACCACGCGATCCGCATTCTCCAGGTCGTCTTCCTGGCCCTGGCCGGCGTCTTGTTGCTATCGGCGACGGTTCTGATCCTCAACACCATTCGTATGGCGATCTTCGCCCGGCGTCGCGAGGTCTCGGTCATGAAGCTGGTCGGCGCGACCAACTGGTTCATTCGCGTTCCCTACATCACCGAGGGCTTCATCCAGGGCCTGCTCGGCTCGGGGGTGGCGATGCTCGCGGTGTCCGCGCTGCACATGTGGTATCCGCTGCACAACGAGTTCGCCCTCGACACCGCGGCGCTGTGGGGGACCAACGCCGTGGTGCTGATCGTCGGCGTTGTGATCGGCTCGGTGGGCTCGGCGATCGCGATCCGCCGCTTCCTCGACGTCTAGCTCGTCGTTACTCCCCGGCGAAGTCGATCGCCAACGAGTTCACGCAGTAGCGCAGGCCCGTCGCCGTGGGCCCGTCGTCGAAGACGTGTCCGAGGTGGCCGCCGCATCGCGAGCACAGGATCTCGGTGCGGGTGCGGCCCAGCGAGTGGTCGGCTCGCTCGATGATGGTGCCCGGCTCGCACGCGTCGAAGCTCGGCCAGCCGCAGTGCGAGTCGAACTTCTGGTTCGAGGTGAACAGGATCTGGCCGCAGCCACCGCAGGAGTACACGCCCTCGTCGGTCACGTCGAGCAGCGAGCCGGTGAAGGGGGGCTCGGTCGCCGCCTCGCGCAGCACCTGGTAGCGCTCGAGGGGCAACTGACTGCGCCATTCGTCGTTGGATTTGGCCACGGGGAAGTCCATGGCGTCAGCGTACCGGCGCCGACCTAGAGATAGCGCGAGTGCGGGGTCTCGGGGATCGGGTGGGGGAACTCGGGCTGGTCGGCCAGCATCCGCCCGAACGCGCTGGCCAGTCCCGCGGGGTCGAGGCCCAATTCGGCCAGCAATTCGTCCGGCCGGTGGTGCTCGAGGTAGGCGCGCGGCACGCCGAGGATCCGCGTGGGCGGGAAGGCCAGTCCCCGCTCCTGGGCACGGTTGCGCACGGCGGCCACCATCAGCGTGCCCGCCCCGCCGTGACGAGTGCCGTCCTCGACGGTGACGATGCGCTGGTGGTTCAGCGCGTCGTCGATCATCGACGCGTCGGGGGGCAGGACGCGCACATCGTAGAGCGTGACGCGTGATGCGTCCTCGCCCATCAGGGAGAGCGCCCGGTAGGCCGACGCCGCCATCTTGCCGACCGCGAGCACGCACAGCGAGCCGTCGCCACGCGCGATCTCGCGCGCCTCGAGTCCCGAGCCCACCTGTCCGTCCAGGGGTTGGGGGAGAGTCTTGGGAAAGCGCAGCGCGCTCGGCGTC
>JAJXXB010000043.1 GCA_021781315.1 Actinomycetes bacterium
CTACTTGCTCGGCGGCGGCGAGGACGGGCCCCAGCGTCAGGCCCGCGACCTCCTCGCCGCCGGTTCGCTGGGTTCGCGCGTGGCCGACGGCGCCGCGGTGCTCGCGGTCTGCGCCGGACTGCAGATACTCGGTGACACCTTCGCCGTGGAGGGCGACGACGCCTACGACGGGCTCGGCCTGGTGGGCGTCACGACGGTGCGCGGGACGCGCCGCAGCGTGGGCGAGATCGCCGTCGACGTGGGTGGGCGCACGCTCGTGGGATTCGAGAATCACGGTGGCCGCACGATCCTCGCGCGGTCGGTCACGCCACTCGGAGCGGTCCAGCGCGGCCAGGGAAACGACGGGGCGAGTGATGGCTTTCGCGCGCCGCGTCTCTGGGGGACCTACGCCCACGGCCCCGTGCTCGCGCTCAACCCCTGGTTCGCCGACGAGATCCTGGCCGACGTCGTTGGCGTGGAGCTCGCACCCCTCGCCAGTGTCGCCGATGCGCTCTACGAGGAGCGCGTCGCGAGTGTTATGGCTCGTCGGGCCGGTTGATCGACAGCGTCGGGTCGCCGCTGACCTCGCGGCCCAGGTGCACGACCGCGTCCTCGATGCGCGCGCCGAAGCGCCGGATGTTCTCGTCCGCCTCGGCGCGCAGCGCCGGGCCGAAGGCCACGATCACCTTGTGTCGCCACTGGCGCGGGGCGTCGACGAACTTGGGGGCCTTCGCGTACTTGGGGCCCTGGAGCCAACCGGCCTCGTGGACGTAGGTGGGAATCACCGTGGCGTGGGCTCGCTCGGCGAGGTAGGCCGCGCCGCCCTTGAACTCTTGGAGCTGACCGTCAGGGCTGCGCCCGCCTTCGGGGTAGATGATGAGGTTCCAGTGGTCCTCGACGAGTTCGAGCGCGAGCTGCGCGCTGCGCCGATTCACCTTGTGGCGGTCGATGGGAATCGCGTTGAAGAGCAGAACAGTCTTGAAGGCGGTCTTCGCGTCCATGAAGAAGTTGTCCATCGCAGCGGCCACGACGGTGCGTCGGCGCAGGGCGACGGGCAGCGCCGAGAGGATGAGTGGGGTGTCCAGGTTCGACGTGTGATTGGCCACGAAGATGAGTGGCCGGGGTGCCCCCAGGTTCTCGAGGCCTCGCACCTCGAGGCTCGCCACGAAGCGAATGTAGGGGCGCACGTAGAGGCCGTGAATGGCGTTGCGCACGAAACGCGCCGCGTAGCCCCGTCCCCACGCGGTGGAGTAGTCGAGACCGAGCTTCGTCATGGCCTATCGACGGCGAGGACGTTGCTTGGGGGTGTAGCGCTTCGAGGGGGCCGGGGGAGTCAGCAGCGTGCTCGCCACGTCGACGTCGTTTTTCTTGGCGCGCGGCGCCCCGGAGCGCTTCTCGGCCCGGCGCTGGTCGGCGGCCTCACGGGCCGCCTTCGAGCTGCCCACGAACGTGGCGTCACCGTACTTCTGCAGGCGTAGGGCGCGAATGACGAGCCAGCCGCCGAGGAAGAGGAAGGGCAGTCCCACCACCCCCAGGGCGAGGCCGAGCAGCAGGCTGAGCACCGCCACGCCCGCGCGCTTCTTGAGTCGCGCGAAGATGAAGAGGCCGGCGCCCAGGATGAAGATCTCGAGGAACTGGATGATCCAGTCCGAGGGATGGGTGAGGTGTGTGTAGGAACAGACCTTGTTGACCAGGTGGTAGTGGGCCGCGCACGTGTTCTGCGCCGAGGGTTTGGCGGTATCGGTGACCCAGGTGTTCTTGAACAGGTGCGGGCTGATGATGGCGGCGAGAATGAGGGCGAGCGCCGAGCCGACGTAGCTGGCGCGCCGCTCGATGAGATCGAGGCCCAGGACGACCTCGCGAGGGACCTTGGAGACGCGCGGCTGGCGCAGGGATCGGCGAGGCGACGGCGACGAACTCTGATCTGGCACAGGTGAAGGCTACAGCCTGACGTCAATTCGACCGGGCCGTCAGCCGCTAGGCTTTGGCCCTCGGGCGCTTAGCTCAGTTGGTTAGAGCGCAGCCTTCACACGGCTGAGGTCACAGGTTCGAGTCCTGTAGCGCCCACCACACCACGTCGGAGTTGTGGGCCAACGCCCCGCGTTGCGTGGCGTATCCGCGAGACGGGATCCACCTGAGAGGTGAGGGCGAATGAACCTCGTGACCGACACTCTGCTCGAGGTGGGTCGCGCCACGCCGTCGATGGTTGCCGTCACGACTGGCGACGGTCGTCAGGTGACCTACGGCGAGTTGGATCAGCTCTCCGGACAGCTCGCGAACGTTCTCACTCGGCGTCACCGCGTCAGCACGGGCGACCGAGTCGCGATTCAGGCGCGCAAGTCGCCGGAGATTCTGGCGCTGAACCTGGCGTGCGCCCGCGTGGGGGCGATCTTCCTGCCGCTCAACGCCGGCTACACCGATCGAGAGGTCCGCGACCTTCTCGACGACGCCACACCGGCACTTCTCATCCGCGACGAGCCGATCGACCACGCGACACCCCGTGTCGCTCTGACGCGGCTCGTCGCCGAGTCGCGGGGGTACGCTTCCGACTTTGACGACGCGCACTGCGACGCCGACGCACCCGCAGCGATGCTCTTCACATCGGGCACCACCGGACGGCCCAAAGGCGCGGTGCTGACCCACGGCAACCTCACCTCGAACTGCCGGGTGCTCAACGAGGTCTGGGGATTCACGAGCGAGGACGTCCTTCTGCACGTCCTACCCCTCTTTCACACCCACGGCCTCTTCGTCGCCGCCTACTGCGCCCTGTCCTCGGGAGCGTCCCTCCTCTTGTTGGAGAGTTTCGACGCGGACGACGCGCTGGGACGATTCGAAGACGCCACGGTCTTCATGGGCGTTCCCACGCACTACGTGCGACTCCTGGAAGCTGCGGACTTGAGCCGAGAGAGCACCGCCCGAATCCGCCTCTTCCTCTCGGGTTCGGCGCCCATGCGTCGCTCGACGCACCAGGCGTTCACCGAGCGCACCGGGCACGCCATCATCGAGCGTTACGGCATGACTGAGACCGGGATGATCACGTCCAATCCGATCGACGGCGGCGGCCGCGTCGGCACGGTCGGGCTCGCGCTACCCGGTGTCCAGGTTCGCCTCGACGGTGCCCCGGTGGGCGGCGTCGAGGTGAAGGGACCGAACGTCTTCTCCCACTACTGGAATCGTCCCGAACTGCGTGAGTCGGAGTTCACCAGTGACGGCTGGTTCAAGACCGGCGATCTCGGCAGCCTCGACGACGACGGCTATCTGGAGATCGTGGGCCGGGCCAAGGACCTAATCATCAGCGGGGGCTACAACGTCTACCCCAAAGAGATCGAGCTGGTCCTCGACAGTTCTGCCAGTGTCGCGGAGTCCGCGGTGATTGGAGTGCCCGACGATGATCTAGGAGAGGCGGTCGTCGCGGTGGTGGTGCCCGCGCCCGGCGCGCACCTCGACGATCGGGCTCTCACCGACTTCGCGCGAACCGAGCTCGCGCGCTACAAGGTTCCTCGCCGGGTCGTGGTTGTCAATGAACTGCCGCGTAACGCAATGGGCAAGGTGCAAAAGGCTCAGTTGCGCCGGCAACTCAGCACGTCACCCGAAGGTGAGGACACTCACTAGCGAGCTGGTGACGACGACACGTCGTCACGTCGTCGCGACGGCGTGTCGTGGCCGAGGACCTGACACGGTCGTCTCAACTGGCGGTGCGATGGCCGAGCCCTATGCTCGGCGGTGGAGGACGGATCGTGATCCCACCACCTGCAGAACGCGACAGCCTCCTGCAGGACGGGTCGACGATTCGCATCCGTTCGATCCGTCCCGATGACGTCGATCGGCACCGCCGATTCATCTCACGCATGAGCGAGGAGTCGAAGCGTCTTCGGTTCTTCGAGGCGCGCACGGAATTGACCGAGTACGAGACGCACCACTTCACCCACGTCGACAACGTCACCCGAGTCGGCCTCGTGGCACTGCGGCGCGACGACATCGTGGGCATCGGTCGTTTTGACATGGTCAGCGACGGTGTGGCCGAGGTGGCGTTCGCCGTTGCCGATGCGGTACAGGGACTCGGTGTGGGCAGTCTGCTCTTGGACCGCCTGGTCGTCGAGGCGCAGAAGCGTGGTGTCAGAACCTTCGTCGCCACCACACTGCCGGAGAACCAGCGAATGCTCGAGTTGTTTCGCCATTCGGGCCTGGCTGTCACGTCGAGTGTCGAGGGCGGGGAGTGCAACATCACGCTCGACCTGGTCGACCTGGACACGTGGAAGGTGAGCGCGTCGGCTCGCGACGATTCCTCCGGACTGCACTCACTCGCGCGAATCCTCGAGCCGTCTCACGTTGCCGTGGTGGGGGTCGGGCGTTCGCCCGCGTCTCTCGGGCGAAGCGTGGCCGCCAACATCCTCGATGAGGGTTTCGCCGGCACGATGACCCCAGTGAACGTGGACGCGACCGTGATCGTCGGGGGGATCTCCTCGGTGCGGACCGTCTTTGACATTCCCGTCGTGCCCGACGTGGTGATCGTCGTCGTGCCCGCGCCCGCGGTCTCCGACGTCGTTGACGCCTGCGGGGAGCGGGGTGTCGCCGGCTGCGTCATCATCACGGCCGGGTTCGCCGAGACCGGAGCGGAGGGCCGCCAGCTCGAGCAGGAGATGGTCAGGCGGGCGCACTCCTACGGCATGCGCATTATCGGGCCGAACTGCATCGGCATCGTCAACGCCGAAGTCGGCATGAACGCCACCTTCATGCCCGGACGAATACCCCGTGGCAACATCGGGTTTGCGTCGCAGTCCGGCGCCATGGGAATCGCCCTGCTCGCGCGCGCTCGTGAGTCGGGAATCGGGATCTCCTCGTTCGTGAGCCTGGGAAACGCGTCCGATATCTCCTCGCACGACGTCATTCGCTATTGGGGCGAACATCGTTCGACGAAGGTGGGGCTGCTGTACCTCGAGTCGCTGGGCAACCCGCGGACCTTCGTGCGGGTGTCGCGCCACGTCGCCGAGTCGAAACCGATCATTGCTTTGAAGTCGGGACGCTCGGTGGTCGGTCAGGCGGCCGGGCGCTCGCACACCGCCGCGCAGGCGACGCCGGACACCGCGGTGCAGGCCATCTTCGATCGTGCCGGGATCGTGCGCGTGGCCACACTCGGTGAGCTCCTCGAGACCGCCGTGGTCTTTTCCGCGTGCGACCTGCCCAAGGGATCTCGGATCGGCGTGGTGAGTAACGCCGGGGGTCCGGCGATCCTGGCCGCTGATGCGTGCGCGGAGGCGGGTCTCGAGCTGGTGGCCTTCGACGATGACCTCCAACAACACCTGCGCGACATGGGCTCGGCGGGCGTGCGCAATCCGGTCGACCTAGGGGCCGGCGCGGTACCCGAGACGTACCGGACCGCGGTGCGCCGTATCTGTCGCAACGACGCAGTCGACGCTCTCATGATCATCATCGCTCCGTTGCCCGAGGTTCCCGTGCGTGACGTGGTGCGGGCCGTGACCGATCCCGCGGTGAATCCCTCGCGTCTCCCGCTCGTCGTGGTGACTCTCGGCGTGCCCACCGAGTCCCAGCGTCGGGCCGCGCGCGAGACACCACTGATCGCGTACCCCGAGAACGCCGCCTACGCGCTCGGTCGACTGGCGCGCTACGCGGCCTGGCGCCGAGACCTCGTCCAGGACGACGGCGACGGCACTCCGGAGGTCGAATTCGAACTCGGCCACGCCCTGTGCAGCGCCGCGCTCGAAGAGCACGGACCTGGTTGGCTGGACGCGCCCACGAGTGCTGCGTTGCTCGAGGCCTACGGAGTCGACGTCGTGAAGAGCCGCGCGGTGGGTCTCCACGTCGGCGAGGTGGTCGAGGCCGCCCGCTCCCTGAGCTTTCCCCTCGCGATGAAGGCGCTGGGCCGAGAACTTCTCCACAAGACCGAGCGCCACGCAGTCGAGCTAGACGTCTCGTCGGTCGCTCAGGTCGAGCGAACCCTGCATCGATTCACCAGCGAGATCGGATCCGACCTTCAGGGCGTGCTGTTGCAGGAGATGGTCAGCGAACCCGCGGTCGAGGTCATCATCGGCGGAATCAACGACCCCGCGTTCGGCCCCCTGATCATGTGCGGCACCGGTGGCATCTTGAGCGACGTGGTCCGGGACACGAAGTTCGCGGTGGCCCCTCTCTCGACGCGCGACGCGCGGGCACTGCTCGCGTCGACGGGAGTGGCAACCTTGCTCAAGGGCCAGCGGGGCGCGCCCCCCTTTGACGTTGACGCGGTGATCGACGCGCTCATTCGCATCAGTCACCTCCTCGCCGACCGACCCGAGATCCTCGAGCTCGACTGCAATCCACTACTCGCACTCCATCGGGGAGCGGTCCTCGTCGACATGCGCATCCGTGTGGGTGAGGTGGCCTTCGCCCTCGAGAACGTGCGAACCCTCGACTAGAGGCGTTCTCCTCCCCACGTGAGAATCGAGTGGATGCCGTCAGACTTCGCGTCTGGCGCCGTCGTCGGAAACGGATGTCGCTTCTCGGCGCGGTGCTGACCCGGCGTGGGCCACTGCGTCGAGGCTCAGGAGCTGTGGTGTGCGGACTTGGCCTGGGCGCTGTGAGCGTTCACGCCGTCGATGGCCTTGCGCAAGAGGTGGGCGAGCTCGTTGCGCTCGTCGTCGTTCAAGGCGCCGAGGATCTCGTCTTCGAGGCTCTGCTGGGCCGCTTCGGCCTGACGTAGCGCCTGGCGACCGAGCTCGGTCATGGAGACCAGGTGGCGACGGCGATCGCTGGGATCGCGGCGACGCTCGACAAAGTCGTTGGCCTCTAAGTCGTTGAGCAGCAGGACGCAGTAGTTCGCGTCGATGCAGAGCCCGTCGGTGAGGGCCTGCTGGCTGGTCTCGTCGTAGTCGCGCAGGAACGACAGGGCCGCCAACTCCTTGAGCGTCTGGCCGAGGAGCTCGGGTGTCGAGCGTCGGCTCACCAGCCGCGAGAGCTGGGTCAACAGGAGGATCGGTCCAGTGGACGAATTTTCATCCATCGGGACCAATGGTAGTGAAGTGGAGATATTCATGCTATCATGATTATACGGCCTTCCCGATGATACTGCTTCGGGGTACAAGCGCCACTCGCCACTTTCGAAAGGACAACGGACCTATGCCACCCATTTCTACCGTACAATCAGGTGTTTCTGACCGCCGTCGCTGGATCGCGCTCATCGTGGTCTGCCTGGCCATGCTCATGAACGCCCTCGATGGCTCCATCGTGAACGTCGCCCTGCCCTCGATCCAGCGCGACCTGCACTTCTCCGCCTCGGGGCTGACCTGGGTCGTGGACGCCTACCTGATCGCCTTTGGCAGCGTGCTGATGCTCGCCGGGCGTCTGGGGGACCTGCTGGGACGCAAGAAGGTCTTCCTCGGCGGCGTCGCCCTCTTTAGCGCGGCGTCCTTCTTCTGCGCTCTCGCCACGAGCCAGGCCGCGCTGATCGCCGCGCGCTTCGTCCAGGGCATCGGCGGCGCCGTCTCGACGTCGGTGATCGTGGCGATCATCGTCACCGAGTTCACGGGCGCGGCCGAGCGGGCCAAGGCCATGAGCGCCTACATGTTCGTCGCCGTGGGCGGGGGATCGCTCGGGCTCCTGGTCGGCGGCTTTCTGACCCAGAGCGTCAACTGGCACTGGATCTTCTTGATCAACGTCCCGATCGGCCTGGCCACGCTGGTGCTGGGCTGGTACCTGATTCGTGAGAACGAGGGACTCGGCGTCGGCCACGGTCTCGACGTGACCGGATCGCTGCTGCTGACCTTCTCGCTGCTGACGGGGATCTACGGCATCGTGAAGGCCTCGGCCTACGGCTGGATCTCGGCGCGCACTCTCGCCACGCTGGGCGCGTCGGTCGTGCTCGCGAGCCTCTTTCTCCTCGTCGAGTCGCGCGTCGCTCGGCCGATCGTGCCCCTGCGGATCTTCTCCCTGCGCAGCCTCAGCGTCTCGAGCGTGGTGCGCGGGCTGACCTTCTCCGCCATGTACGCGGTGTTCTTCTTCGGCGCTCTCTACCTCGAGCGAATCCTCGGCTTCGGGCCGCTCGCGACCGGACTGGCGTTCCTGCCGATGTCGCTGTCCATGGCCGCGATGTCCCTGGGCGCGACCAGTCGGCTGCTCGTTCGATTCGGCGCCATGCGTCTGCTGGTGCCGGGGCTCTCCGCAGTGACCGTGGGACTGATCCTGCTCTCGCGTTCGGGCGTGCACTCGTCGTATCTCACGTCGGTGCTGCCGGCCTTTCTTCTGTTGGGACTGGGCATGAGCGTCTCGGCGGTGCCGCTGTTGACCATCGCGATGGCCGACGTGCCGCGCGAGGACGCCGGCCTCGCCTCGGGCATCGTGAACGTCTCGATGTGGCTCGCGTCCTCGACCACCCTCGCGGTGCTCGGCACGCTCGCGGCCAGCACAACGTCCTCGCACCTCGCCCTGGGCCAGAGTGTGGCGGCGGCGTCGGTCGCGGGATATCACGTGACCTTCGCGGTGGGAGCCCTGCTGGCCGGCGCCGGTCTGCTGGTGACGGTGACCCTGTTGCGCTCGCCGGCGCGACGTGAGCGCCTGGCCACGTTCGCCGAGACGCGGATCCTTGACGAAGGGTTGAGCGGCGAGCTGATCCTCGACGAGTTCTAACGCGCCGCGTCAGCGGGGGCGGCGCGGCGCGTGCTCGACGAAGCGCGACGCGCGCCGCTTCACGCGCCGCGTCTGACGCTGGGCGTGGGTGAGGGGCAGCACCTCGGCCGCCGGTCGGCGGAAGAAGATCGTCTTGGCGATTTCGACGAGCACGAGGTAGATCACCACCATCGCGAAGAGCAGCAGGAAGAACCTCGTGGGCAGCGGTGAGAACCCGAAGAGGTGGGAGAGTCCCGTGTAGGGCAACAGCGCGCCCACCAGCGCCGCGCCCGAGGGCACCGCGATCATGGCCGTCGAGGGACGGCTGTGAAAGAAGGGTACGCGCCGGGTGCGTATCACGTAGACCACGAGGGTCTGCGTCGCGAGGGACTCGACGAACCAGCCGGTTCGAAACTCCACGTGGCCGGCGTGCAGGACGCTCAGCATGATCCAGAACGTCGCGAAGTCAAAGATCGAGCTGATCGGTCCGAAGACGGACATGAAGCGCCGGATGTGCGCGAGGTCCCAGGCGGCCGGGCGGGCCAGCGCCTCGGTGTCGACGTGGTCGGTGGGTATGACCAACTGGCCCGCGTTGTAGAGCAGGTTGTTGAGCAGGATCTGCGAGGGCAGCATCGGTAGGAACGTGAGGAATGCCGAGGCGCCGGCGGCGCTGAACATGTTGCCGAAGTTCGATGACGTGGCCATCAAGACGTACTTCATCGTGTTGGCGAAGATGCGCCGACCCTCCATGACCCCCTCGGCGAGGACGCCGAGGTCCTTGTCGAGGAGAACGACGTCGGCGGCGTCCTTGGCCACGTCGGTGCCCGAGTCGACCGAGATGCCCACGTCGGCGTGATGGAGGGCGACGGCATCGTTGACGCCGTCGCCCATGTAGGCAACGTCGCGACCCGTGCGGCGCGCGACGTTGATGATGCGCGACTTCTGGTCGGGAGCGATCCGCGAGAACACGGTCGTGGTCTCGATCGCCGCCTCGAGGGCGTCGTCGTCCATGGCCGCCAGGTCGGATCCGGACAGGACGCCGGTCACCGTGAGGCCGATGTCGTGACAGACCTTGGCGGCGACGACGCCGTTGTCGCCAGTGATGATCTTGACGGTCACGCCGAGACCTTCGAGCGTCGCGATCGCCGCGCCGGCGTCGTCCTTGGGTCGGTCCGAGAAGGTGAGAAATCCCTCGAAGGCCAGCTTGGCCTCGTCGGCCGGTGCGACCCGCGTGGCGGGATCGATCGCACGGCTCGCGACGGCGATCACTCGCTCGCCGCGGGCGAAGAGTTCGGCCAGGGCGGCGCGAACGCCGTCGGTCACCGCCGCACAGCGCGCGAGTACGGCCTCGGGCGCCCCCTTGGTAATGAGAAGCCCCGGGGTGTCGGGGGCGGAGACCACCACTGAGACCATCTGACGCTCGTGGTCAAAGGGCAGCACGTCGAGGCGTCGGTAGGACGACACCGCGTCGTTGAGCGGGTGCCCGACCCTCGCGCCGTGGGCGACCCAGAGGGCGTCGTCGAGGGCGTTGCCCCCCACGGGGCCCTCCGCGGTCATCGTGGCCTCGTTGCACAGCAGTCCGAGTAGGAAGGGCCGGTCCGAGACGGCGAGGGAGCCGTCGAGGGCGGCCTCGAAGGTGATGACCCCCTCGGTCAGCGTGCCGGTCTTGTCGGTGAAGAGCACGTCGATGTTGCCGAGGTCCTCGATCGCCACGAGGCGCTTGACGAGGACCTTCTTGTTGGCCAGGGCGCGCGAGCCCGTCGAGAGGCTCACGGTGACGATCGCCGGCATCATCTCGGGCGCGATGCCGACGGCGATCGCGAGCGAGAAGAGCAGCGCGTCGATGAGCGGACGTGACAGCGCCAGGTTGATTCCGAAGATGACGACCGTGAGCAGCCCCGCGACGAGGAAGAGGAACCGCGAGAACTTCGCGAGTCCCACCTCGAAGGCGCTCTGGACCTGGGTGTCGGCCAGCCCGGTCGCGATGCGACCGAATTCGGTGCGCGTCGCGGTTTCGACGACCAGCGCCGTGGCGGCGCCCTGGTGGACGATCGTTCCCATGTAGGCGCAATTGGCGAGGCTCAACGCGTCGCCGGTCGCGGCCTCGGAGGACTTGGCCACCGGCATCGACTCGCCGGTGAGAACCCCTTCGTCGCACTCGAACTCGTCGACTTGGATCAGGCGCACGTCGGCCGGCACCAGTGAGCCGAGGGTGAGCTCGATCACGTCCCCGGGCACCAGACTCGCGACGGGGACCTTCGTGGCCGTCGCGTCGCGATAGACCGTGGCGTTCTGGCTGATCTTGCCACGCAGCGAGGCCATGGCGATCGCCGCGCGATACTCGTTGAAGAATCCCAGCCCCACGCTCAGGGCCACGATCACGGCGATGATGAGCGCGTTGGTGGCCCCGCCCGTGAAGGCCGAGACGAGGGCGGCGATGAGCAGCAAGATGAGGATCGGATTCTTCACCTGACGCCAGAGAACGGTGCGAGCGCGCACGCGATGCACGGAGAGCACGTTGGGCCCGTAGCGCGCGAGTCGCGCGGCGGCCTCCTCACCCGAGAGTCCGCGCGCCGTGCTCGCCATCGCGACGAGCGCGTCGTCCACGCTGAGAGCGGCGCTCGCCGCCAGGTCGGACGTGGCGGAGGGCACCTCGGAACGAGTCACGTGGCCAGTCTCGCCGGTCGCGACGTCGGTCGCCGTCACGCGGTGGTGTGCGAGAGGGAGTGCGTTCGCTACCATACGCGTGAGGGTGATCGCCGGTTCGGCCCCTTCCGGCCGACGTGGCGAACAAAACCCGAAAGGGGGTTGTCATGAACGTGCCGCTATCCGCAAAGTTCCTCGCGGTGCTCGGGCTCGGCTCGTCGCTGCTGCTCAGTGCGCCGCTCGCCGGGGCCGCCACGGCTCGGCCCCACTTGGTCGTCACGCCGTCGGGCAGCGTGAAGGCGGGCCAAGTGGTGAAAGTCCGTGGCGTGGACTTCAAGCCGCACGACACCGTCTATCTCACCGAATGCCTGGTGGCGGCCACCGGGGCGAAAGGCTGTGACATCTCGACGGCGACGCCCGTGAGCGTGAACGCCAAGGGCGCCTTCGGTTGGACCAAGTTCAAGATCGTCAGCGGCGTGATTGGTTCGGGCACGTGCGGCACGAAGAAGACCAACCTGAAGAATTGCGCGATCAGTGCGGGCAACGCGAACGGCGGCGACTCCGCGGTCTTTCGCATCACCTTTGTGATTCCCGCCAAGGGCAAGGGCTAGGGCCACCACGATAGGAGCGCCGTGAGGCGCCGAACGAAGGAGGATCCGTGAGCGATGCGCGCCGCGCCGGGTCCGTTCCGGGCGTGACCGCACTCCTGGCGATCCTCTTCATTACGTTCCTCGACAACACGGTCGTCAGCGCGATCCTGACCAACATCCAGTCCGAGTTGCACTCGGGTATCAGTCAGCTCCAGTGGGTGGTCGGGGCCTACGCGCTGACCTTCGCGAGTCTGATGTTGGTGTGCGGCTCGCTCGGCGACAACTTCGGACGCAAGCGGCTGATCCTCATCGGCGTGGCGATCTTCGCGGTCGGATCGCTGGTCAGCGCGCTG
>JAJXXB010000044.1 GCA_021781315.1 Actinomycetes bacterium
CGCGCTGGGCCCGCGTGGCGGCCGACGCGCGCTCGAGGCGGGCCGAGGAGTCTCGGTGGGCGAGGGTGAGGTCGTCGGGGCTGCCGGCGTAGCCCTCCATGGTCGAGGCCCACTGGTGGTGACGCGCAGAGGGTGCTTCGGCCATGCCCCATTCTGCCCCAAGCCCGTAACATGGACCCTGAGACGACTGAGGAGCATTATGGACATCCGCATAGGCATCGTGCAGTCGATGCGCGAACTCGAGGTCGAGTTGGCCGACGACGCCGACCGCGACCAGATCATGGCCGAGGTCGAGGCAGCGCTCTCGTCCGAGACCGTCCTGTGGCTGACCGACCGCAAGGGACGGCGCCTCGGCGTGCCCTCGGCGCGCATCGCCTACGTCGAGTTCGGCACGCCGGTCGACCGGGTGGTCGGCTTCGGCGCCGCCTAAACGTGCTCGACTACCACCTGCACCTCTGGCCCCACGAGGACTCCTCGGTCTGGTACCGACTCGACCAGATCGCTCAGTACTGCGATCGCGCCGCGAGCGAAGGTGTGAGCGAGCTGGCTCTCACGGAGCACTCGAACCGATTCGTCGACGTGATGTCGCTCGTCGGGCCGTTCTGGGAGCGCTTCGGCCACGAGGCGACGAGCCCGGTGATGGCCGACTACATGGCCTTCACCGCGCGCAACTCACTCGACGACTACGTGACCCTGGCGATGACCGCCAAGGACGAGGGCCTGCCGGTCAAGATCGGTCTCGAGGTCGACTACTACCGCGACCAGATGGACGTGGTGAGCGACCTGCTCGCCCAGTACCCCTTTGATGTACTGATCGGCTCGGTCCACTGGCTCGGCAGCTGGGCCTTTGACGACATCGACAGCCCGATCCCCATGGCCGAGTGGACCGTGCGCGACGTCGACCAGTGCTGGGCCGATTACGCCCTCGCCATCGAGGAACTGGCGTCCTCGAACGCCGTCGACGTGCTCGCTCACCCCGACCTGATCAAGGTCGCCGGCTACTACGCGACCAATCCCGGCGACTACTGGGACGCGATGGCCGACGCCGCGGCGGCGGCTGACGTATCGGTCGAGTGCAGCTCGGCTGGCTGGGTCAAGCCCATCAACGAGCAGTACCCGGCCGAGGGCTTCCTCGACCGGCTGGTCGCGCGCGGCGTGACCTTCACGACCGCGAGCGACGCGCACCGGCTCGAGCGGGTAGGCGAGCGCACCGGCGACCTCGCGAGCCTGCTCGAGGCCCGCGGCGTCAGCACCCTCGCCTCCTACACCAAGCGCCAGCGCACGATCGTGCCCCTGCGCAGCCACTGATGGCCACCCTCGCCGAGCTCGCCGCGACCCACACGGCACTCGGCGAGCCGGCGATCGACCATCTCCTGCGCCTCACCACCTCGTGGTCGCTGCTCGCCGACCTCTCGTTCTCGGACCTGCTCTTGATGGTGCCCTCGGCGGACGTGGCGGACTCGTACATCGTGGTCGGCCAGATGCGCCCGAACAACCGCTCGACGATGCTGAACGAGGACCTCGTCGGGACGGTGCACGGCGCTTCGGACTGGCCCCGCGTCGCCATCGCCTACGAGGAGGGCGTGCGCGCCGAAGGCGAGACGACCGTCGAGATCGTCGACGAGCCCGTCCAGGTCTGGGCGATCCCCGTGCGTTTCGCCGACCGCATCATCGCGGTGCTCGTGCGGCTCCAGGGGCCGCTGCGCGGCCCGTCGTCGCTCTACGAGCGCGTCTACCTCTCGATCTTCGTGCGCCTGTGCGACATGGTGTCTGACGCCACGTTTCCCTTCCGCGAGGAGGAGGTGGCCGGCCCGGGGATGCCGCGCGTCGGCGACGGGATCATCCTGCTCGAGGCCGACGGCCGCGTGCAGTTCGCTACCCCCAACGCCACCAACGCCCTGCACCGGCTCGGCATCTACTCGGCCGTCGAGGGGCGCACGCTCCTCGAACTCGGCCAGCGGGTGCGCGCCGTCGAGCGGGCGCTCAACTTCGCCCTGCCGACGATGGAGGAGATCGACCGCGGCCACGACGTGGCGATCCTCTTTCACTGCGTGCCGGTGATCGCCAAGGGCCGGGTCACCGGGGTCGTCGTGCTGCTACGCGACGTATCGGACCTGCGCCAGTTGAATCGCGTCGTGCTGCACAAGGAGGCGGCGGTGCGCGAGGTCCACCACCGCGTGAAGAACAACCTCCAGACGATCTCGTCGCTGCTGCGCCTCCAGGCGCGGCGCAGCGACGAGGCCGAGACCCGCACCGCGCTGCTCGAAGCCGAGCGGCGCGTGCGCTCCATCGCGGTCGTACACGAGGTGCTCTCGCGCGAGCCCGGCGAAGACGTGGTCTTTGACGAGATCGTGCGCTCGCTCGTGGTGCTGGTCGAGGACACCGTGCTCGCCCTGCACCCCGTCGAGATCGTCGTCAACGGCGACCTAGGCGTGCTCTCGACGGACGTGGCGACGCCCCTCGCGGTGGCACTGGCCGAACTGCTCACCAACGCCGTCGAGCACGCCTTCACCGAGTTCGGGGGCGAATCCAACGAGCACGTGGGCGTCGTGACCCTGAACCTGTATCGCCGGGGCGGTGAGGCCGTCGCGGAGATTCGCGACAACGGCCGGGGACTCGGCGAGAACTTCTCCCTCGATGCGCCGACGAGTCTGGGCCTGTCGATCGTGCGCGACCTCATCCGAGCCCAGCTCCACGGCACGATCACGATGAACTCGATGCCCTACACGAGCGGCGGCGGGACCCTGGTGCGAGTCACCCTGCCGCTCACGCCCCGGCGATAGGCAATTCGCCCAGTGGCACGCGTGCCACGACGCGAGACGAGCGTTTGTGGTGCCGTCACCGCCACCCAGCGCTAGGGATGATGTAGCCGCAGAAAAGTCGATGGCGGTTGGGCAGCGCGGCGCCGGTCAACGGGGTAGTTGCGGGCAGCGGCTGGTTCGTGGCCAACTAGCGCGCGAAGGCGTTGAGCGACTGAATGACTTGTGGGCCGA
>JAJXXB010000130.1 GCA_021781315.1 Actinomycetes bacterium
AGGAAGTGGTGGAGGCGTACCTTGTCGGTTGAACTCTCTCAGGCGGGCCAGGTCCTCACCGCGACCAACCTCTCCGCCGGCTACGACGGGCGCGCCATCGTCCAGGGCGTCGACATCGAGGCCACCCCGGGCAAGGTCGTCTCGATCGTCGGACCCAACGGGTCGGGCAAGTCGACGCTGCTCAAGTCCCTCGTGGGCGTGGTGCCGGTGCTCGCGGGCACCGTCGCCATCGGCTCGCGCGACATCACCAACTACGCCCCCGAGAAGGTGGCGACCCTCGGCGTGGGCTACGTGCCCCAGATCGACGACGTCTTCCCGCCCCTGACGGTGAAGGAGAACCTGGAGATCGGCGGCTTTCTCCTGCCGCGCCACGACGTGGCCAGCCGCATCGAGGCCGTCCTCGAGTTCTTCCCGCGACTGAAGGAGATGATGACGCGAAAGGCCGGCAAGCTCTCCGGCGGCGAGCGCAAGATGCTCGCCATGGGTCGCGTGCTGATGCTCTCGCCCTCGGTGTTGGTGCTCGACGAGCCCACCGCGAACCTGGCTCCGATGGTGGCGACGCAACTGCTCGAGGAGTACATCCGCGGCTTCGCCGACCACGGCTCGACCGTGCTGCTCGTCGAGCAACGCGCCAAGGCGGCGCTTCGCATCTCGGACTGGACCTGCGTGCTCGGCGGCGGGCGCGTGGTGCTTGCCGGCGCGCCCAAGGACCTCGAGCAGGACCCCATCTTCGTCGAGTCCTTCCTCGGCGGCGGCGCCCGCCGCTAGCCCATGGTCGACGAGATGACGGCCACGCGCGCCGCGACCTTCTGGACGCCACTGCGCCGTCGCGACGGCCTCGTCGTGACTCTGACCGTCGCCACGGGATCGATCGACGCGATCGGCCTGCTGCGCCTGGGCGGCGTCTTCACCAGCGTCATGACCGGCAACATGGTGCTGCTCGGCGTGGCCGTGGGCAAGCACGACGCGTCGATCGCGATCCACACCGGGGTGGCCTTCCTTGCCTACGTGCTGGGCAGCTTCCTCGGCGCGCGCGTCGCCGGACACGCCGAGGAGAACGAGCACCTCTGGCCCCGGCCGGTGGTGTACGCCCTGGCGCTCGAACTGGCCGTCCTGTTGGTCTTTGGCCTGTGGTGGGAACTGGTCGGCGCCGCGCCGTCGACGGGGATCGAGTACGCGCTGCTCTCACTGAACGCCATCGCCCTGGGGATCCAGAGCTCGGCGGTGCTGCGCTTTGGCATCAGCGGGCTCTCCACCACGTATCTCACCGGGACGCTGACCCAGTTCATCGCCGGGCTGACCAAGCGCGGCGCGCCGCTACAGGTGCGCAGCGCGTTCATCTTGCTCGCCCTGATCGGCGGGGCCGCCGCCGGGGCCACGACCGCCGTCTACGCGCCGCGCCTCGCGCCGCTGGTGCCGATCCTGGCGCTCGTGATCGTTGTCGCGGGCGCCTACCGGTCGTTTCACCGGCGCTAGCTAGCCCAGCGCCAGTCGGATCGTGGTGACGAGCCCGATCGCGATCACCAGCGCGCGCACGACCGCCGGCGGCAGGCGCCGCATGAACTTCGCCCCCAGCCAGCCGCCGATGAACGTACTCACGAGCAGCACCGCGACCGCCACCAGTGCCAGGTGCCCGCGCACCACGAAGACGGCCGCCGCCACCACGTTGGTGAGAAGTCCCAGCGCGATGCGGATCCCCTGGAGGGTGAGGATGTCCTCGGGCAGGGAGAGCGCCAGCACCGCGAGCAACACGATGCCCAGTCCCGCGCCGAAGTAGCCACCGTAGATCGAGGCGACGAAGACGCCGAGGGCGAGGAACCGCGGACGGGGGTGACCCTGCGCGCCGGGTGGATGGCGCCGGGCGAGGGCGCGCGTGATGAGTGGCGCGGCGGCGAAGAGCGCGGTGGCCAGGCCAATCAGCCAGGGCACGACGGCGGCGAAGGTGGCTGGCGACTCGGTCAGAAGCAGCGCGGTGCCCACCGCCGAGCCGGCGACGCAGGTGGGCACGAGGCGCCTGAGCGTCGCCGCGTGCGCGGAGAGCTCGCGGCGAAAGACGCGCACGCCCGCGAGCACACTCGGCACGAGTCCCACCGTCGAAGACACGTTGGCCTGCAGGGGGGCGATGCCGAGGGCGAGCAACGTGGGAAACGTGATGAAGGTTCCCCCGCCGGCGACGCCGTTGGAGACGCCTGCCGCGAGCCCGGCCACGAAGAGGATCGCGACGCGCCAGGGCGAGTCGATGGCGGCGCTGAACACCTGATGAGTCTAAAGAATCGAGCCGCCGAGGACGAGGGGGATCGCCGCTAACACGCTGAAAAGTTTTCCCGCGATTGTGACGTCCGTTAGTACAGTGGTTCTCAATTGGTGCGAATAGAGGGGGCAACAATGCTTCGTCGCCATGTCCTTTCCCGGCTCGTCGCGGTCGGCGCTTTGATCGCGCCGCTCGCGGCCCTCAGCCTCGTGCAGTCACCGGTCCAGGCCGTGAACGCTCACGCGAACTCGCGGGCCGTCTGCCCCGCTCCGCCCTCGGGATACGCGAGCTGTCACGCCCTGGTCGTGACCGACGCCCAGGGCAAGCCCCTGGCGTCCACTGGCCCGAGTGGACTTTCGCCGGCCATCATTGACTCGGTCTACGGATTCCCGACCGACGGTGGCAAGGGCACGACGATCGCCATCGTCGACGCCTACGACGACCCCACGGCGGCCAGTGACCTCGCCACCTTCTCGAGCACGTTCAAGCTTCCCTCGTGCACCACGTCGAACGGCTGCTTCACCAAGGTCAACCAGAACGGCGGCACCAAACTACCCAACGCTGATTCGGGATGGGCGCTCGAGATCAGCCTGGACATCGAGTGGGCACACGCCATTGCGCCATACGCGAACATCCTCCTGGTCGAGGCGTCCTCGGCGAGCTTCACCAACCTGCTGACCGCCGAGCAATACGCGAGCAGCCGCGCGCAGTACGTGTCGAACAGCTGGGGCGGGTCGGAGTT
>JAJXXB010000170.1 GCA_021781315.1 Actinomycetes bacterium
GTCGCGCGCCTCGGGTTCATCACGCGGGGCTGGTCCTACGCGGTGCGCGGCGAGACGGCGCCCGAGGGCCGCGTGCGCGTCGAGCTGACCGGCCCGAGCGGCGCCACCTGGACCTGGGGCGACGCGCTGGCCGAGGACGTGGTGCGCGGGCCAGCCGAGGACTTCTGTCTCGTGGTGACCCAGCGGCGCCACCTCGAGGACACGGCACTCGTCACCGGCGAGCTCGGACGGCACTGGCTGATCCGCGCGCAGGCCTTCGCCGGCGGCGCCACGACCGGCCCCAACCCAAAGGAGCGACCATGAGCCTGGTGATGACCACCATCGATCGCGGGGTCTGCACGATCACGCTGGCTGACGAGGCGCGGCGCAACGCGCTCAGCGCCGCCATGCTCGCCGAGCTGATGGACGCCATCGACGTCGCCGAGACCCACCCCCTCGTGCGCGTCGTCGTGGTGACCAACGCGGGCCGCACGTTCTGCGCGGGGGCCGATCTCAGCGAGCAGCGCGACGCCGCGCCCGGCACGCGCCCGCCGGTCGGCCTCGTCGACCTGCTCCAGCGGATCCGCCAGTCGCCCAAGCCCTTCGTCGGGCGGATCGCGGGTCACTGCGTGGCCGGCGGCGTCGGGCTCGCCGCGTCCTTCGACATCGCGGTCGCGGTGCGCGAGGCCACGTTCGGCTTCACCGAGGTGCGCCTCGGGCTCGCCCCGGCGATGATCGCCGTCGTCTGCCTGCCCAAGATGCGCCGGGGCGACGCCCAGGAGCTCTTCTTGCGCGGGAACCGCTTCGACGCGAGCGAGGCCGCCCGGCTCGGGCTGATCGCCCACGCGGTCGAGCGTGACGACCTCGACGCGACCGTCGAGGCGGTCGTAACTGACCTGCTCGCGGGCGAGCCGGGCGCGATCGCCGAGATCAAGCGGCTGATCGGCGTGGTGCCCACCCTCGAGGACGACGAGGCCTTCGCCTGGACCGCTGAGCTCTCGGCGCGGCTCTTCACCAGCGCGCCCGCGCGCGAGGGCATGAGCGCCTACCTCGAGAAGCGGCCCGCCAGCTGGGTCCGCGCGCGCGAGGCGAACTAGCGCGGACCGAGCACGCGGGCGAGTTCGTCGAGGGAAATCGCGCCCGCGCGCACGAGCCGCCAGGGCTCGGTCGTGACGTCCACCACACTCGACACCGCCCCGTTTCGCTCGCCGCCGTCGAGCACGCCGGCGAGCGCGTCGTCACCGGCGAAGGCCACGAGCACCGCTTCAGCGCTCGTGCAGGGCGGCTCGCCGTGGCGGTTCGCGCTCGTGAAGGCGATCGGTCCGACCGCGGTTACGATCGCGCGCAAGGCTTCGTCGTCGGGCACCCGCAGGCCGACGGCGCTCGTCGCCCCGACGAGCCCGGCGAAGGCGGGGTCGGCCTCGACCACGATGGTGAGAGCCCCGGGCCAGTAGGCGCTGGCGAGCGCGGCCGCGCGCGCCGACCAGGTGACCGCGAGCCGTGCCACCGTGGCGACGTCGTCGAGGATCACCGGCAGCGCGACGCTCGTCGGGCGGTCCTTCATGCGAAAGAGCCGGGCGACGGCCGCGGGGTGCGACATCGCGGCGCCGACGCCGTAGACGGTGTCCGAGGCGAGGGCCACGATCGCGCCGTTAGCGAGGGCCTCAATCGCCCCCGCCCGGTCGAGCCGGTCGGTCACGGCCGCCTCGCCACGAGCACCCGGGGCTTGCCGGCCAGGTCGTCGTGGTCCACCACGTCGCGCAGTCCCGCGCCGAAGGCCGCGCGGCGCACGGCCTCGCGCTGGCCCTCGCCGTGCTCGACGACGAGAAAGCCACCCGGCGCGAGCCAGGTCGGCGCGCCGGCGATCACGGCGGCGAGGTCGGCAAAGCCCGCCACGCCCTCGGCGTCGGGGGCGACGAGCGCGGTCTCGGGCTCGAAGTCGAGCACCGGGTCGAGCGTCGTGCGTTCGAGCTCGCCGACGTAGGGCGGGTTCGCGACGATGAGGTCGACGCGCCCGGCGAGGGAGGCATCGAGCCCCTCGTACCACGAGCCCTCGACGAAGGAGACCGCGTAGAGCCGGTGCTTGAGCGCGTTCTGGCGGCACAGCGCGAGCGCGTCGGGCGACTCGTCGAGCGCGATCAGGGTCGCCGAGACCCCGCGCTCGGTCAGCTCGGCGAGGATCGACAGCCCGATCGCCCCGGTGCCACAGCCGAGGTCGAGCACGACCGGCGCGCGGTGCTTGGACTGGGCGAGGGCGTCGATCGCGTGCCCGACGAGTTCCTCGGTCTCGGGCCGCGGGATAAGCGCGCGGGAATCGACGTCGAGGTCGAGCCCGCGAAAGGGCCAGTGGCCGAGCACGTACTGCAGGGGCTCGCCCGCGAGCCGGCGCGCCGTGGCCTCGTCGAGGGCGTCGCCGCTGGGCCCGAACTCCTCGGTCAGCCAGCGCGCCTCGCGCCGCTCGAGGCCGGCCGCGACCAGTCGCGCGAGCACGCTCGGCTCAGCGCCCGTCACTCTCGGCCAGCTGACGGGCTCGCTTGTCGGCGAGCAGGGCGTCGACGTAGGTGTCGAGGTCGCCGTTGAGCACGGCGTCGAGGGTGTAGGTCGTCAGGTTGATCCGGTGGTCGGTGACCCGGTTCTCCTTGAAGTTGTACGTGCGGATCTTCTCGCTGCGCCCGCCGCCGCCGAGCTGGGAGCGCTTTAGGTCCCCGAGCTCGCTCGCCTGGGCGTCCTGGGCGGCCTTCAGGAGCCGCGAGCGCAGCACGATCATGGCCTTGGCGCGGTTCTGGATCTGGCTCTTCTCGTCCTGCATCGACACGACGATGCCGGTGGGCAGGTGGGTGATGCGCACGGCCGAGTCGGTCGTGTTCACGCTCTGGCCGCCGGGACCCGAGGAGCGGTAGACGTCGATCTTGAGGTCGTTGGGGTCGAGGTCGACGTCGACCTCCTCGGCCTCGGGTAGGACCGAGACGGTGGCCGAGGACGTGTGGACCCGGCCCTTGGC
>JAJXXB010000197.1 GCA_021781315.1 Actinomycetes bacterium
ACTGCACAGGCGCCATCGGCGACCGTTGATGTCTTATGACGCAACTTGATTCGGACCGTGGCCGGGCACTACCGGGCGGCAGTCGCGTACCCCCGAGCGCACTCGAGGCCGAGGAGTCGCTGATCGGCGCGATGCTCCTGTCGCCCGAGGCCGTGAGCATCGCCTACGAGACCGTGAGCGCCGAGGACTTCTACCGTCCCTTGCACGGCCAGATCTTCACCGCCATCGTCGCGCTCGTGAACGCGGCCGAGCCGGTGGACTACGTGACGGTCCAGGCGAAGCTCCAAGAGCACGGGGCCGCCGCCGTCGAGCTCGCGGTCCTGTCCTCGCTCCAGCTCAACACCCCCTCGGCCGCCAACGCCCAGCACTACGCCGAGATCGTGCGGGACAAGGCCCAGCAGCGGCGCCTGATCGGCGTCGCCGGCGAGGTGATGGACGAGGCCTATCGTCCCACCGAGGACGTGGCCGGCCTGATCGACGAGGCCGAGCGCAAGATCAACGCCATCGCCGATAACCGTCGGATCGACTCGGTCTCGCTGCTCCAGGGCCTCTTGCTCGAGGAGGCCAACATCCTCGAGACCCGCGGCGAGACCCGCGGCCAGCTGAACGGGCTCGAGACGGGCTATCGCTCCCTCGACCTGGTGCTGCAGGGGCTCCAGCCCACCAGCCTGACGATCGTCGGCGCGCGGCCGGGCACCGGTAAGACGGCCTTCGCCCTGGGCGTGCTCGTGCACGTGGGCGCCGTCGTCGGTCGGCCCGCGCTCTACTTCTCACTCGAGATGAGCCGACAGGAACTCGCCGAGCGCATCCTCGCGTCCACGGCGCGAATCGACTCGTCCAAGCTGCGCACCGGCGACCTCAACGACAACGACTGGCGCATCGCCCACGAGGCCTTCAGCTTCCTCGCGCCGGCCAAGATCTTCATCGACGACAACCCGTCGCTCACGGTGATGGACGTCCGGGCCCGCGCGCGACGCATCAAGCAGCAGCAGGGCGACCTCGGCGTGGTCATCGTCGACTACATCCAGCTGATGAGCTCGCGCATGCGCGCCGAGAACCGCCAGGTGGAGGTATCTGAGATGAGCCGGTCCCTAAAGATCCTCGCGCGCGAGCTCCAGTGCCCGGTGATCGCGCTCTCGCAGCTCTCGCGGAAGCTCGAGGACCGCGCCGACAAACGGCCGATCATGTCGGACCTGCGCGAGTCCGGATCGCTCGAGCAGGACGCGGACGTCGTGCTGTTCCTCTTTCGGCCCGAGCAGTACGGCGAAGTCTCCAACGACAAGAAGGCCGACGCCGAGGTGATCGTGGGCAAGAACCGCAACGGTCCGACGCGCAGCGCGCACCTAACCTGGCGCGGCGAGTTCGCCCGGTTCGACAACGTCGCCGACGCCCGCGACTTCTAGGGGTGAATCGGCCCAGTCCGCTCGCCCGACTCCGTGGCACTACGAGGCCCGGGATCCGTGGTTTCACGCTAGTGATGCGCCTGTCGACTCCCCAGGATTGAGAGGGGGAACTTTCGACGAGGAGTCCTATGTCGACGTACGCAGCCCATAGCACCGTCTCACTACGCGAACGACGCCACGCCGGCGCGGTCACCCGGCTCGAAGCACGCCGGCACCTCCTGCAGGTCGCCCTCGGCGTCATCTGGCTCGTCGACGCCGCGCTGCAGTTCCAGCCCTACATGTTCACCCGGTCCTTCGTCACCAACGCCCTAGCGCCCGCGGCGTCGTCGAGCCCGTGGGTCTTCGCCCAACCCATGGTGTGGGCGGACCACTTCATGATCCACGACATCGCGTGGTGGAACGCCCTCTACGCGGTGGTGCAACTGCTCATCGCGATCGGCCTGTTCTGGCGGCCAACCGTGCACGTGGCGCTCGCGACCTCGATCGTCTGGAGCCTCGCGGTCTGGTGGTTCGCCGAGGGGTTCGGCGGCGTGTTCGCCAGCGCGTCGCCGCTATCGGGCCAGCCGGGTGCGGTCCTGCTCTACGCCGTGATCGCCGTCTTGCTCTGGCCGACGGGTGCCGGTGACGCATCGTTGGTCGTCGACGCGGGACCGTGGGGCAAGCGCGGGGCGATCGCGGCGTGGCTCGTACTCTGGTTCGACTTCGCGGTGTACTTCCTCGTTCCCGCGAACCGGGCGCCCCAGGCCATGCACGACTTGGTGTCCTCGACGGCCTCGGGCGAGCCGGGCTGGGTCCAGTCGATCGACCGTGGCCTCGCCGCCCTCGTTGACGGACGCGGCCTCGCGTTCTCGATCGCGCTGGCGGCGCTCAGCGTCGGCGTCGCGCTCGCGATCATCGTGCCATCACTGATCCGTCCGGCGCTCGTCGTGGCGATCGTGGTCGCGGCCTTCATCTGGCTCGCGCAGGACTTCGGGGGCATCTTCACGTCCCAGGGCACCGACGTCAACTCGGGCCCGCTGATCGCGCTGCTCGCGTGGACGTACTGGCCGCTGGCCAAGCGCCAAGGCGCAGACCGATAGCGCGCGTCGGGACCTAATGGGACTGGAAAGGTTCGTTCAGATGAGCGAGGCTTTCCACCGAGCCACTGACTGGTGAGCACTCACGGTTCCTGAGCCTCGAGCTCTATGACTAGATCGTGCCCCAGTCAGTCGGTGAGGTTGACGGAGAGGGCTGGAGGGGTGTCGTGCCTGGAGCACTTATCCATTAGGTCGCCGCCGTTGTCCTCGAGGCTCGAAACCATCGACCATCGGAGGTGATCACGTGATATTTGTTGGAGTGGACTGGGCCGAGGCCCACCACGACATCTGCGTCCTCGACGAGGCGGGAGGCGTTCTCGCTCGCAAGAGGATCCCCGACACGCTTCTTGGTGTGCGGGCGTTGCACGAGCTGCTGGGAGAACACGCCGACGAGCCCGAAGAGGTGCTCGTCGGCATCGAGAAGGACCGCGGACTTCTCGTTGCAGCGATGCTGGGTGCCCGCTACCGCGTCTACGCCATCAA
>JAJXXB010000142.1 GCA_021781315.1 Actinomycetes bacterium
CCGCCCTACGCCGCCGCCGGCGAGTACTCGACCCTCTACGATCCGGCGGACGTCACGATGCCGATTCCACCGGTCGAGGCGAACGAGCGCCATCCGCTGCACGAGATGGCCCTCGCAGTGGCGGCGAGCGCGGCGCCACGCGAGGAGGAGGCGCTGCGCCAGTTGCGGGCCCAGTACTACGGCATGATCAGCGAGGTCGACGCCAACCTGGCGTGCGTGGTGACCGCCATCAAGGACCGTGGCGAGTGGGAGGACACCCTCGTCATCGTGACCTCGGACCACGGTGACCAGCTCGGCGACCACGGGCTCATCCAGAAGCTGGGCTTCTTTCCCCAGAGCTATCACATCCTCGGTATCTGGCGCGATCCGCGACGCGCCCGACGCGGACACGTCGTCGAGCGCTTCACCGAGAACGTGGACATCGCGCCGACCCTCGCCGACGCGCTGGGACTCGAGATCCCGGCGCAGTTCGACGGCCGCGTCCTCACCGCACTGCTCGACGGCGAAGACGTCGACTGGCGAAGCAGCGCCCACTACGAGTGGGACTACCGCACCTACTTCATCGCTGCGGCGCAGACCCCGTGGCCGCGGGACCGTGCGCTCTCGCGACAGAACCTGGCGGTGGGCGTCAGCGACGACGTCGCGTACGTGCAGTTCGGTGACGGGTCCTACAAGTGTTTTGATCTGGCGGTGGATCCCACGTGGCGCACCGAGTGCGTCGACGCCGATCGCGTCCTTCGCGCGGCCCAGGAGATGTTGGTCTGGCGACAGGAGCATTTGGCACGTGAGTACACCGACATGCTGCTCGAACCCGAGCGGCCGGGGCGGTGGCCGGCGGCCCTTCGCGAGGAGCGATCCGCTACTCGACGGTGACGAGCGTGCCGAGCGGGGTGTAGGGCCAGAGGATCTTCGCGGTCGCGAAGGGCATCTCCACGCAGCCGAGGCTCTGGGGCCAACCGTAGGAGGAGCGGATGAAGCCGTGCAGGGCGTCACCACCGTTGAAGTACGAGGTCCACGGAATCCCCGTGTCGTGGTAGGGCTTGCCGTCGGGCAGGGTGCCCGACATGGTCGTCGTCACGTAGCGCAGGTAGACCGTGAAGGTTCCCGGCGCCGTGGGCGCGGCGGCGATGCCGGTGTTGGCGAGCGTGGTGAAGGAGTCCTTGCCGTTGCGATACAGCCAGACGCGCTGGGGGAGGGCGCGCCGCACGACGACGAAGTTGTAGGTCTCATCGCTCTTCTGGTGGCGCAGCGCAGCGGTCACTAACGCGAGCCACGTCGTGCCGTCCATGTTTCCCGTGACGGGCAGGTTGTGCTGGGCCTGGAACCTCATCAGGGCACCACGAAGGATGACGTTGAGGGTGCCGACCTGCCAATTTGCTTTGAGAGACGCCGGGAGGTCGTTGAAGCGCCACACGTAGTGCCCGCGCTGGAGCGTCACGGGGGTCACGCGCACGGACCGTGGTCGCGCGGCCGGGGCATTCAGCGAGGTCGTCGTCGCGGGCAGGGTCGTGGTCGTCGTGGTCGTGGTCGACGTGGTGGTCGTGGGCGGCTTGGGTGCGGACGCGGGCACGAAGGCCACCGGCAGGAAGTTCAGGTTGGCGAGGAGCTGGTCCTCGAGGACGACCGAGAAGGGGACCGACCGCGGATTCACGGCAGCCGGACGCGATCCCTGGGCCGACGCCGGGGTCGTCACGACGAGGGGCGCGGCCGCGACGAGGGCGGTGCACAGGGGTAGAAGTCGGCGGAGGGCTGGAGGAGCCATGGAGTCACCCTATCGACGGGAGAGGCCACCAATGACGTCACGGGGCCGACGGGAGCCGACGCGCGACCCCGGAGTCTCGCGGGCGGTGCGGGCGAGTACTCTGCGGCGGTAATGGACTCACGCGCCCTCTTTCGCTCGTCGGCGCTCGTCGTCGTCGGAGCCCTGACGGCGATGACCCTCACCGGCCAGGTGGTCGCGGCGTCCTCGCCGCACTCGTCGACCACGACGAGCGCCACCACGACGACACTCCCCGGCGTCACGACCACCCTCCCCACGACCACCACGACCACCACGGCGCCCACGACGACGACCACGGTGCCGCTGACCCTGACCTGGCCCGCGAATGAGAGCGCGGCGGCCCTGGCCCCGGACGTGGCGCTGGCCGCGGCCTCGCCGCGCCAGCCGCAAGTGGCGATCGCCAGCCTCACCAAGATGATGACGGCCTGGGTCCTGCTGCATCGGATGCCGCTCACGTTCGCCCAGCGCGGCCCGTGCCACGTCGTGACCGCGGGCGACGTCGCCCTCTACAAGCACGACGTGGCGACCGGACAGTCCAGTGCGGCCGTGGCGTTGGGCCTGCGCCTGTGTGAGGGTACGCTGCTGCGCGGTCTCTTGATCCACTCGGCCGGCAACTACGCCGAGATGCTGGTCAAGCTCACGGGCCTCTCGGATCGTCAGTTTGTTGCCCTGATGAATCGCACCGCCGCGGCGCTGGGACTTCGCGACACGCACTACGTGGACATCACGGGCATCGGCGCGGGCGACCGTTCGACGGCGGCGGACCAGGTGCGCCTCGCGGCGATGTTGATGACCAACGAGCCGATCGTCGCGCGCATCGTCACGATGTCCTCGATCCATCTGCCGGTCGCCGGTGTCCTGAACTCCTTCACGCCCTTCGTCGGACAGGGGGGAGTGGTCGGCGTGAAATCGGGCTACACCGACCTCGCGGGGGGCTGCGACGTCATGGCCATCGTGTTTCGCGTCGGAACCCTGTCGACCACCGTCTTCGCGGCGGTCCTCGGTGACCACGGGCCCAACGCCATCGTGGGTGCGGCGCAGATCGCTCTGAACCTTGCGCGCGAGATCCGCCTCGGCCTTCGCGTGGCGAACACCTCGACGGGTCGCCACCTCGCCTGGACGGGCTCTCCGGCCTACGTCGTCACGACGACGACGACCACGACGACCACCACGACCACGAC
>JAJXXB010000248.1 GCA_021781315.1 Actinomycetes bacterium
AAGCGTGAGCCGATGAAGCCGGCCGCCCCGGTGATCACTGCGCGCATGGCGATACCTCGAATCTCGGCCCCAGAATGGCCTCTTATACTAATGGAGTGAAGGGAATCATCCTGGCGGGCGGCAGTGGTACGCGCCTGCACCCCATCACCCGGGCCGTCTCCAAGCAGTTGCTGCCGATCTACGACAAGCCCATGATCTACTACCCGCTGTCGACTCTGATGTTGGCCGGGTTACGCGAGATCTTGCTCATCACGACTCCCCACGACCAGGCGGCCTTTCAGCGCCTCCTCGGTGACGGAGCGCACCTCGGGCTGTCGTTGTCGTGGGTCGTGCAGGATCAGCCCAACGGACTAGCCGAAGCACTCCTCCTGGGTGAGGAATTCCTCGCCGGTGACAAGTGCGCGCTGATCCTGGGCGACAACCTCTTCTACGGACCCGGCCTGGGCACCCACCTCGCCCAGAACTCCCAGGTCGACGGGGCGCTCATCTTCGCCTACCAGGTGAGCGATCCGACCGCCTACGGCGTCGTCGAGTTCGACGACGCGGGCCGCGTGCTCTCCATCGAGGAGAAGCCACCCGTGCCCAAGAGCAACTTCGCGGTGCCGGGCATCTACTTCTACGACGAGCGCGCCTCGGACTTCGCGCGACAGCTGCGACCGAGCGAGCGCGGCGAGCTCGAGATCACCGCGCTGAACAACGCGTACCTCGAGCGTGGGGAGCTTCGCGTCGAGGTCCTCTCGCGTGCGACGACTTGGCTCGACACTGGTACTCACGAGTCGCTCTACGAGGCGGGTGGTCTGATTCGCACGCTCCAGCACCGCACCGGCATGCGCATCGGCGACGTGGAGCAGATCGCCCGCGATCAGGGTTGGCTCTCGTAGCACTCGCCTAGGGTGGGCTCGCACAAAGGAGCCACATGAACACCCGCGTAATCGCCGCGTCACCCCGACGCGTACTCGCCGACACCTTCTCGCGGTCTCTCGCGAGCGACATTGCCCTCGTGCTGGGGGGATCGGCCCTGGTGGGCGCGCTCGCCCAGATCTCGATTCCCCTCGCCTTCACGCCCGTGCCCCTGACCGGTCAGACCCTCGGCGTGCTGCTCGTGGGCGCGACGCTCGGGACGCGACGCGCGAGTGCGTCTCTGGCTCTCTACGTCGTGGCGGGACTCGCGGGCGTGCCGTGGCTCGCCGGGCACACGAGTCACGTGCCGATCGCTCTCGTGGGCTACCTCCTCGGCTTTCTCGCCGCGGGCGCTCTCACGGGCGCGCTCGCCGCGCGCGCTCAGGAGCGCACGGTGACGCGCGCCATTGTCTCGATGCTCGCCGGCGAGCTCGCCATCTACGCCGTGGCGCTGCCCTGGCTGGCCGTCTCGCTACACGTCTCTCTCGCCGGCGCGCTGTCGTTGGGGTTACGCCCCTTCGTCATCGGCGACGCGATCAAGGCCGCGCTCGCGGGGATCGCCCTGCCCGGCGCGTGGCGCTTCGTCGAGCGAACGTCGTCGCGCTAGAGATACTCGGGGTGGCCGAGGAAGGTCACCACGTCGCGGTGGGCGATCTTCTTGTGCGTGGCGAGCACGCGACGATCTTTGCTGGCCATCGTGGCGGCGACTGACAGGGCGCGCTCGCGCACCTCGGCGGGCGCCACGACGTCCTCGACGATGCCCGCGGCCTGGGCCTCACTCGCGGCGTATCGACGCGCCGTGAGCATGGCCTCGATCGCGCTCGCGCGCGGCAGGCGATTGAAGAGAATCGCCGCGAGCTTCTCGTCGAGGGGTAGGCCAATGTCGGCTTCGTTCATGCACCAGTAGCCGCGATCGGCGCGCATCACCCGGTGGTCAAACGCGCAGCTGAGCAGCGCTCCCGCGGCGAAGGTGTGCCCGTTGAGGGCGGCCACGCCGTAGGCCGGAAAAGTGAGTAGGCGACAGACCGTGCGGTGTAACTCCTCGATCGTGGCCGCGATCTCCTCGGGCCGGTCGCCAAAGCGCGCGAGATCGAGACCGTTCGAGAAGAACTTGCCCACGCCGGTCAGCACGAGGGCGAGGGGTCCCGACGTCGCGACGAGGTCGTCGAGCACGCCGTGCAGTGCCGCGAGTGAGTCGAGATTGACGCGATTCTCGCCGTCGTCCCAGGTGATCAGCGCCACGTCGTCGGTCACGTCAACGGAAAAGTACACGAGGCCGAGACTAGAGGCTCAGGGGACAGAGGACCCGTGAACCTCGAAGCTGATGTAGCGCGGGTCGATCGCGGTGGCCTCGACGACGACGGGTGCGCTGTCGCCACCCGAGCCGCGGTAGAGGTAGATCGGTATCGCGTGGGCGGTGTCGTGCGCGTCGACGACGACGCGGTACTGCAGCGACGCCGTCTCGAGGTGGACGTCACCTCCTGGTCCACCGTGCGCTGTCGCCGTGCCCAGGGGGGCGTAGCCCACCCAGCCCTGAGTCGACACCGCGTGGCTGAAGAGGCTCATCTGCGCAGCCACCTGGGATACGGCGGCGCGCGGCGAGACGAGCGGATAGGCAACCGGCAGCCCCAAGGTGAAGATCACGCCACTCGCCGCCACCACGTGGCCGAGCGAGTCGAAGGTGAACGTGTCGGCCAGATTCGTCGAGTGTCCCGCGATCAGGAGCGGCACCACCACCCGCGAGGTCAGACCCGACGAGTAGACGGGGACGCCGGTTTCCTCGCCGCCCAACTGGTTGACGACCTTAAGCGCCCAACGTTCGAGCGAGCTTCGACTGGGTCCGTAGGTTCCACCCGCGACGAGCGTATTCGGAGGAAACGAGAAGTTCCAGAAGTCAACACCACCTACGCGCTCGAGGGTGAGCGACGAGAACGCCTCCCCACGCGCCGTCCACGTGGTGCCACCCACGGAGCGCGTCGCGACCGGGCTGACCGGACCTACCCGCCGCGCGAGGGCGCGCGCCACGAGGGTGAGGACTCGTGGCCCCTCGGCCGGCGCACTGACGCCATAGGCCGCGAGCGAGGGCGCCTGAGCAGACAGCGTCGAGGCGACGAAGCGAGTCGGAGCGCTCGCCACCCCTGTTGCCGTGATCTCGAGCGTCGACATGTTCGTCGCCGCCGACGGCGTGACGGGCGCGGCGGCAAAGCTCAAGGGAGCGAGTGACGGCCCGGCACCCGCGATGAGGCTGATGGCCACGGCCATGACGGCGCCCGACGCGCCAAGGGCCGCGAGGACGCGCGCCTTGAACGCTCGCCACGAGGTCACGTGCGGGTAGGTCGTCGACACGACGCGCGCGAGCATCGCGTCGAACTCGCGCGTCTCGTAGGGCGCATCGCGCGCGGGATCGCTCGCCACCAAGCGCTCGAACGACGTCATCTTCACCACGACCTCTTCATGTCGGCGCAGCGCAAAACTTTCACCACGATGTCACCGCGTTCATCTGGGCCTCGAATCGCGCGCGCGCCCGGCTCAGTCGCACCGCCACCGCGTTCTCGCTGATCTTGAGGGTCGCGGCGAGCTCGCGAGGGCCCAGTCCGTCCCACGCGTGCAGGGTCAGGAGCTCGCGATCCTCCTCAGAGAGCGCCGCGAGCGCCGCTCGCACGCTCTCGTCGGCGATGACGCGATCCTCCGCGGAGTGGTCCAGCACCACGACGGGACGCGGCGCGTGCGCGGCCGCGCGACGAGCGCTGCGTTGCGCGTTACGCAAGACGTTGCGCGCCACGCCAATCGACCAGGCCACTTCGGCGCCCGCCGGCACGTCGTCGAATCGTCGCCACAGGACGATCAGCACCTCCTCGACTAGGTCGTCGAGGTCCGAGTAGGGCAGTGGGTAGAGCCGACGGCGCAGGTAGCTTCCGACTTCGGGCGTGACTCGCTGGGCCAGCACGCGAAAGGCGTGCTCCCTGCGATGACCCATGTCACCTCCCTGTCCGACGCTTCACCCTTCTTACACGCTCGCCCAGGTCCGTTCGAGGCGTCGCGCACTACATTGGCCCTTGTGAGCGACTCTCTCGAACCCGACGTCAACGCTGAGAATCCCCTGAGCGAGAACTGGGTGTGGATTGGGGCGCATCGCCCCGCCATGCCCCGCGCGTTCCTCGAGCACCTGACGAGCAACTGGGACGAGGTCGCCCCCTCGCGCGACGAGCACGTCGCGGCCGCCCACTCTCGACGTCGACGCGAGACACTCGCCGCGACGTTCGCCGGCTCGACCCTCGTCATCCCGGCGGGCAATCTCAAGGTGCGCGCCAACGACACCGACTACCGTTTTCGACCCGACACCGACTACTACTACCTGACCGGCGATGACGAGCCCGACGGTGTCCTCGTCATCACACCGATCGCCGGAGGATCGCGCGCGACCCTCTACGTCGCGGCGAGACGCGACCAGCGCACCCACGAGTTCATCACCGACGCGCGCTACGGCGAGTTGTGGGTGGGGCCGCGTCGCGGGCCCGAGGAGGCCGGCGCCTACTACGACATCGAGGCCGCGCCCCTGGACCAGTTGGAGAAGGACCTCGTCGACCTCTCTTCCACGAGCATCCTCACCCACCGGAGCGTCGACGCCTGGGTCGACTCGCTGGTGGCCCCTCACGAGGACGACGCTCGTATCGGCGTCGTGCTCGCCGAGATGCGTCTCGTAAAGGACGACTTCGAAGTCGCCCAGCTCGAAGTCGCCATCGCGCACACGGTGAGCGGCTTCGAGGACGTGGTGCGCGCTCTGCCCGCCGCCCAGGGGCGAGGCGAACGCGTCATCGAGGGTGTCTTTAACCTGCGCGCGCGCGTCGAGGGCAACGACGTGGGCTATGGCACCATTGCCGCGGCCGGCGCCCACGCGACGATCCTGCACTGGATGACCAACGATGGTGCGGTGAACGCGGGCGACCTTCTCTTGCTCGACGCCGGCGTGGAGTGCCACCACCTCTACACCGCCGACGTGACGCGCACGATGCCGATCAACGGGACATTCAGCCCCGCCCAGCGGCGCATCTACGACCTCGTGCTCGCCGCCCAAGAGGCCGGCATCGCCGCGGTCAGGCCCGGCGCAAACTTCCGCGCGCCTCACGAAGCGGCGATGAAGGTCCTCACCGAGGGCCTGCACCGGTTGGGCATCTTGAGCGACCCGGCCGAGGTTTCCCTGCAACCCACCCGCCAGCTGCACCGTCGCTACACGCTCCACGGCGTGAGCCACATGCTCGGTCTCGACGTGCACGACTGCGCCCAGGCGCGCGACGAGCTCTACATGGGCGAACTGCGTGAAGGCTACGTACTCACCGTCGAACCCGGTCTCTACTTCCAGCCCCACGACCTGACCGTGCCCGCGGAATACCGCGGCATTGGGGTGCGCATCGAAGACGACGTGCTCGTCACGAAGAACGGCGCGCGCAACCTGTCGAGCGCTCTGCCGCGCACGGCAGATGACGTGGAGGCGTGGATGGCCGACCTGTGGGCGAGCGGAGCGACGAACCTCAGGCTCTAATTGCCCGAGCCGACGACGCGTCGCGGCGAGGCTCTCGTGCAACAAAAGTGGGTCCTACGCGTCCTCGCACATCAGGCAGTACCCGATGCTCGGCACCGTTTGGATGAGTTCTCCCGCCTCGTCACCCAGCTTTTGGCGCAGGCGGTGCACGTAAGTGTGCACGTACTGGGCCTCGTCGCCGTAGCCCACGCCCCACACCGCTCTCAGGATCATCTGATGGGTGCACGTGCGTCGCGCGTAGCGCGCGAGGAACGCGAGCACGTCGAACTCCTTGGTGGTGAGTGCCACGCTCTCGCCGTGATAGAGCGCGTCGTGGTGGACGAGGTCGATGACGAGTGCACCGCACGACAACGTCGTGGGCGCCGCCTCCTCCGAGCGGCCACGCGTCACCACGCGGATGCGCGCTTCAAGTTCGGGCATGCTGAAGGGCTTCGTGACGTAGTCGTTGGCGCCGCCGTCCAGAGCGGCGACCTTGCGATTCTCTGCCCCCGTGGCCGAGAGAACGATGATCGGCACGTCACTCCAACCTCGAATCGTTCGACACACCGCGAGGCCGTCGAGGTCGGGCAGTTCGAGGTCGAGCACCACGACGTCGGGAGCGTTGAGGGCCGTGGCGGCGATCCCCCGCTCGCCGTTGTTCGCCGTGACGACCTCGTGGCCCCCCGCTTGGAGACCCACGCGCAGCGCGCGCAGCAGCGACGGATCGTCGTCGATGACGAGAACCTTGGCCATCACCTCGCCTCTCGCGTGGCGACCGGCAGGGAGAACACGAACTTCGCGCCACCCCCGGGTGCTTCATCGACCCAGATCGTTTCGCCGTGCGCCTCGACGAACGTCTTGGCGATGGTGAGACCCAGCCCCGCGCGCCCGCCCTTGTCGAGTTGGGCGAAGCGCTCAAAGACTCTCGACCTCAGGGCGAGCGCGACACCGGGCCCCTCGTCGAGCACCGCCACGTTGACCCGACTGCCCTCTCGAGTGGCGGAGATCACGATCTCGCCTCCCAGAGGCGAGTGGCGAAGTGCGTTGTCGATGAGATTGACGAGGACCTGAACGATGAGCGTGGGGTCGACGAAGACCTCGGGCACGTCGCGCGCGATGTCCACGCGAAGGCGATCCTCGCCCACCGCCGAGGACATCGAGTCCATCGCGTCGTGAACGAGCGACCACACGGACCTCACCTCACCGTGCACGCTGAGGACACCGGCTTCGATGCGGGACATGTCGAGGAGATTAGTGACGAGGCGCGTCAGGCGGTCGGCCTCGAGCTCGATGAGGCGGTAGAGCTCGCCGGTTTGACGTGCGTCGAGCGTCTCGGCTCGATTCACGAGCGTCGACGACGCCACCTTGATCGTCGAGAGCGGCGTGCGCAGGTCGTGCGAGACCGCGCTCATCAGTCCCTGGCGAAAGCGATCTGCCTCTTCGAGCAGGGCGCTCTGGAGGGCTTGCTCACGCAGGCGCGCTCGCTCGATCGCGAGCGCCGCGTCGTTGGCGAAGGTACGCAGCACCGTTGGATCGATGCGAGAGGTGGGTAACTCTCGCAGCGTGAGGATCCCCACGGCGTCGCCCGACGCCGACAGGGCGATCGATCGCAGCTCGCCGGGCGTGCCCGTGAGCGTCCCCACGCGTACGGGCTCTCCCGACTGAGGATCGATGCGGCGCAGCTCCTCGGGCGTGAGGTCCGCTCCGGCTGATGCCGCCACCTTCAGGCGACCATCGTCGAGCACGAGCAGGGCGACGCCCGTCACGTCAAAGGCCGCGTACGTCGTGGTCACGATGGTCTTGAGCAAGTGGTCAACCGGTTGGTCGCCCACGAGCAACTCCGAGAGCTCCGAGAGGCGCCGCGCGGCCTCGCCCCCTCGCGCGACGGCCACGCGGGAGCGCTGAAGGTTCGACACAACCCTCGCCACCAGGACCATCACGACCACGTACACCACGAGGGCTACCCAGTTCTGGGTCGAACCCACCGTCAGCGTCTGGTACGGCGGAATGTAGAAGAAGTCGTAGACGAGGAACCCGGCGCCCACGCTGACGATCCCGGCGACGAAGCCTCCCGTCGCAGCGCCGAGGACGACGGGTACGACGAGGATCAGCGACGCCGTGGACTCGGCCAGATGCGAGCGGAGGGGAAGCAGGGCGAGTCCCACGAGGACCGCGCCGACGACTCCGACCGCCACTCCGAGGAGATGCCTGCGCACGATCTCAGTATCCTACGACGACGCGTGGCGGGCGCATCAAGAAGTTATTCAGACGTCTCAGCCCCGAATTCAGAAGCGCGTCAGAACTATGCCCCGAGGATGGGGACATGGCAGATTTCCTCGTACTACTGGGCATCATCGCCTTCGCGGCGTTGATGCTGGGGCTCATTCGGGTACTGGATCGCGTATGAGTCTGACCCAAATCGTCCTGATGATCGTCGCGGGGGCAATGTTCCTCTACATCGGTTACGCGATGTTCAAGCCGGAGAGGTTCTGACGTGGGCTTCTTTCTCACCATCCTCGCGCTCGTCGTCACCTTGGGCGTGACGTGGCGCTACCTCGGCTCCTACATGGCGGCGGTCTTTGACAACCGCGTGCACTTCCTGGGGTTCCTCGAGCGCCCGATCTACCGTCTGCTCGGCACGCGGCCCGAGCACGAGCAGACCTGGCGCCGCTACGCGGGCGCCATGATCATCTTCTCCGCGGTGTCCATTGGCGCGACGTACCTCATCTTGCGTCTGCAAGGCTCGCTCCCACTCAACCCCCAGCACCTCGGCGCCGTGGGCTCGGCACTCAGCTTCAACACGGCGGCGTCCTTCGCCTCGAACACCAACTGGCAGAACTACGGCGGCGAGACGACGATGTCGTACTTCTCTCAGATCGGTGCGCTCACCGTCCAGCAGTTCGTCAGCCCCGCCGTGGGCATCGCCGTGGCCATGGTGCTGGTGCGCGGATTCGCGCGTCGGGGATCGGCGACGGTCGGCAACTTCTGGGTCGACATCACCCGGTGCATGATCTACATCCTGGTGCCGATCGCCTTTGCCTTCGGTCTCGTCTTCGTGGCCGAGGGAGCGGTCCAAACCCTGGCCGGCACCGTCACCATCCACGACGCCCTCAACGGTGTCGTTCAGACCATCCCCCGTGGACCGATCGGATTCATGGAAGCGATCAAGCAACTTGGCACCAACGGGGGCGGCTTCCTCAACGCCAACTCGGCCGCCCCGTTCGAGAACCCGACGGGCTTGACGAACTTCCTGTCGATCTACCTCTTGCTCGCGATTCCCTTCGCCCTGACCTACACCTTTGGCAAGATGGTCGGCGGCATACGCCACGGCGTCGCGCTGTTGTCGGTCATGGTGCTCCTCTTTAGCGTGTGGGTCGGCTTCACGTCCTACGCCGAGCACCAGAACAATCCCGCAGTCCAGGCCGCCGGCATCACGTCGACGGTGGGCAACACCGAAGGCAAGGAGGTCCGCTTCGGCGACACGACCTCGGCCCTGTTCGGCGTCGCCTCCACGAGCACGTCGACGGGCTCGGCCAACGCCGCGTACGACTCCTTCACCCCCGTAGGAGGGCTCGGTCTCCTGACGGGCATGATGATTGGCGAGGTGACTCCGGGCGGCACGGGCAGTGGGCTGTACACGCTGCTGCTGTACGCGATCATCGCCGTGTTCCTTGGCGGACTCATGATCGGGCGAACCCCCGAGTACCTCGGCAAGAAGATCCAAGCGCGCGAAGTCAAACTCGCGGGGCTCGGCGCCCTCGTCATGCCCATCGCCGTGCTCATCCTCAGCGCCCTCGCGGTCTCACTCGTCGCGGGTCGAGCGGGACCGCTCAACCACGGGCCCCACGGATTCACTGAGATCCTCTACGCGCTCACCTCCCAGGGCAACAACAACGGTTCCGCCTTCGGCGGCCTGACGGGCAACACGCCCTTCTACAACATCGTGGGCGCCCTCGCGATGCTGATAGGACGCTTTGCCATCATCGTGCCGGTCCTGGCCCTTGGCGGCGCGCTCGCCGAGAAGAACGTCGTGCCGGAGTCCCTGGGCACCTTTCGCACCGACAGCCCGATGTTCGTCGGCCTGGTCATCGGCGTCATCCTGATCATCGGGGGCCTGACCTTCTTTCCCGCCATCTCGCTTGGCCCCATCGTCGAGCAGCTCTCACACGCGAGGTTCTTCTAGTGACTACCGTTAACGCCTCCCCCACGTCGTCGCACCGCGGCGTCGCGACCTCACGCAGCCTCTTCGACCCCGCGGTCCTGCGTCAGGCCCTCGTGGACTCCCTGCGCAAACTCAGTCCCGCGGTGCAGGTGCGTAACCCCGTGATGTTCGTCGTCCTCGTGGGCTCCGTGATTGCGCTCTTCGAAGCCGTCGCTCACCCGGGTGTCTTCACGTGGTCCATCACCGTCTGGCTGTTTCTCACGGTGGTCTTTGCGAACTTCGCTGAGGCGATGGCCGAGGGTCGCGGCAAGGCCCAGGCCGACACCTTGCGCAAGATGCGTTCAGAGACCGAAGCGCGCCGGCTGCGTGACGACGGAACCGAGGAGCTGGTCGCGGCCGCAACCTTGCAAAAGGGCGACGTGGTCGTCTGCGAAGCCGGCGACCTCATTCCCTCCGACGGCGAGATCATCGACGGCATTGCCTCCGTTGACGAGTCGGCGATCACCGGAGAGTCCGCGCCGGTCATTCGCGAGTCCGGCGGCGACCGTTCCGCCGTGACCGGGGGAACCAAGGTGCTGTCGGATCGCATCACGATTCGCATCACCGCCGAGCGCGGTCACACCTTCATCGACCGCATGATCGCGCTCGTCGAGGGGGCGAACCGTCAGAAGACGCCCAACGAGATCGCGCTGACCATTCTGCTCGCGGTGCTGACCATCGTCTTCATCCCCGTCGTGGTGACCCTGGTGCCCTTCGCCCACTTTGCCGGCACGTCAGTGTCCGTCGTCATCCTCGTCGCCCTGTTGGTCTGTCTCATTCCCACGACCATCGGCGCGCTGCTCTCGGCGATCGGTATCGCGGGAATGGACAGGCTGGTTCAGCGAAACGTCCTCGCGATGAGCGGCCGCGCCGTCGAGGCCGCCGGTGACGTGCAAACCCTCCTGCTCGACAAGACCGGAACCATCACCCTGGGCAATCGGATGGCGGCCAACTTCTTTCCCGTCGGCGCCCACTCAGAGCGCGACGTCGCCGACGTGGCCCAGCTCGCCTCCCTGGCCGACGAGACCCCCGAGGGCCGCTCGATCGTGATTCTCGCGAAGGAGAAGTTCGCCATCCGTGAGCGCCAACTCGAGGCCGACCACGTCTTCGTGCCCTTCTCGGCGAACACGCGCATGTCGGGTCTCGATCTCGGCGAGCGACGGGTGCGCAAGGGCGCGGCGGACTCGCTGAAGCGCTGGATCACCGAGCAAGGAGCGAGCGTGCCCGCCGATCTCGACGACATTGTTGAGAAGGTGGCGCGTTCGGGGTCGACGCCGCTCGTCGTCGCCGACGGCGCCGACGTCGTGGGGGTTATCGAACTCAAGGACATCGTCAAGACGGGCATCAGCGAGAAGTTCAACGAGATGCGCCGGATGGGCATTCGCACGATCATGATCACGGGTGACAATCCGCTCACCGCGGCCGCCATTGCCCAAGAAGCCGGTGTGGACGACTTCCTCGCCGAGGCGACGCCCGAGACGAAGATGACGCTCATCAAGAAGGAACAAGAGGGCGGCAAACTCGTCGCCATGACCGGCGACGGCACGAACGACGCGCCGGCCCTCGCCCAGGCTGACGTCGGCGTCGCCATGAACACCGGCACCACCGCGGCCAAGGAGGCCGGCAACATGGTGGACCTCGACTCGAACCCCACGAAGTTGATCGACATCGTCGAGATCGGCAAGCAGCTCTTGATCACGAGGGGGGCACTCACCACCTTCTCAATCGCCAACGACATCGCCAAGTACTTCGCGATCATTCCGGCGCTGTTCGTCGCGACCTACCCTCAACTGCGCTCTCTCAACGTCATGCACCTGCACAGCCCCCAGAGTGCGGTGCTCTCCGCCGTCATCTTCAACGCGCTCGTGATCGTTGCTCTGATTCCGCTCGCCCTTCGTGGCGTGCGCTTTCGCGCGACCAATTCGTCCGCGATCCTGCGGCGCAACGTCTTGATCTACGGCGTGGGCGGGGTCGTCGTCCCCTTCGTCTTCATCAAGCTGATTGACCTCGCCCTCGTCGGCCTTCACGTCTTCTAAGGAGTCTTTGATGATTGCTCACCTGCGCCGCTCTCTGGTGATGGCCCTGATTTCGCTGGTGCTGTTCGGCTTCCTCTACGCGTTCGCCGGCACGGGACTCGCGCAACTCCTCTTTCCTTCCCAGGCGAACGGATCACTCAGCGCGAACGGTTCCGCCCTCATAGGTCAGAACTGGACCAGCTCGAGGTGGTTCCACGGTCGGCCCGACGACACCGGCCCCTACGCCGCCAACGCGAAGGCGGGCGTCACCGGCGGCGACAACCCCCTCGTGGCCAACGGCGTCCACGGCGAGTCGGGAGCGACCAATCTCGGTCCGCGCTCCCAGACGCTT
>JAJXXB010000208.1 GCA_021781315.1 Actinomycetes bacterium
GCACGTCGCGACGTCGGTCCCCGCTCGTGTCCACCGGGACGATCACGCAGTCCACCCCGCTCTGGCCGAGCAGGTCGGCTACGTGTCGGGCCTGGGCCATGGCGAGGGGCGACCGACGCGTCCCGAGGCGCAGTGCGGTCATAGGTCGAAGAGTTGGCGGGTGGCCTCGGTCAGGCGCACGCCCTGATCGGTTCCGGCCGCCTCCTTCAGGGCGATCGTCGGTCGGTGGGCGAGCTTGGCGACGACCGAGCGCACCAGAGAGGCCACGAGCTCGCGCCCGGCGTCGTCGAGGTGGGCGAGGTCGTGTTCACGGCGCGCGAACTCGGCCGCCACGACCTCGTCGAAGTGGTCGCGCAGCTCACTGACGATGCGCGACGCGCCGCGAGCGCGCTGCTCGCTGACGTAGCGCTCGACGTCGTCGGCGAGCAGCCTCTCGGCCACGGCGACCGCTTCGCGTCGCCCGTCGAGGGCGCGTTCGACTCGCTCGCCCAGATCGCCCACGTCGACGCGGCGCACACCCTCGACCTCGGCGACGTCGACGGCGACCGCGCGCGGAATCCCCAAATCCAGCACGAGCAGCGGCCGGTCGCGACCGGCGACGTCAGCGCGGGTGAGAAGGGGCGAGGGCACCTCCGCCGCCACCGCGACGAGGTCGGCCCGAGCGACCAGCTCGTTCAGCGCCGCGAGGGGCGCGACGCGCACGCGCTCGTCGGCGACCTCGCGCGCGAGCGCCTCGGCTCGCTCGGTTCCGCGGTTGACGATCACGAGCTCACCGAGACGCGGCGTCGCATCGAGCAGAGACTTCACGACGCCGCTGGCGAGTTGGCCCGCGCCGACGACGACGACGCGAGCGCCCGCAAAGGATTGCGCGAACTCCTCGAGCGCCATGGTGGCGGCCGCCTGGGCGAAGCTCGTCGTGCCGCGCGCGATCGTGGTCTCGGCGCGCACGCGTCGCCCCGCGGCCAGCGCGCGATGGAAGAGCTCGTCGAGCTCGGCGCCCGCCGTCTGCTCCTCCTTGGCGAGCTCGAGCGCTCGGCGCAACTGGCCCAACACCTCGAACTCGCCGGGCACCACCGACTTGAGGCCGGCGGCGACGGCGAAGAGATGCGTGGCCACGCCGCGGTCGAAGTGCACGCTGAGGCGGTGCTCGAACTCGCTCGCCTCGATGCCGGTGTAGAGCGAAAGCGTGGTCACGACGTCTTCGATCGCGCCGTGGAACAGGTCGATAACGGCGACCACCTCGGTGCGAAGGCACGTCGAGATGAACACGGCCTCGTGGATGTTGCGTTGGGCCACGAGAGTGCGCAGGACCTTGCTCCACTCGTGCTCGAGGATCGTGGCGCGCTCGAGGAAGTCGAGGTCCGCGTGCTCGTGGTCGATGCCCACCGATATCAGTGCCACGCCGCCTCCGCGTTTTTGGCCATGCTAGGAGAGCTCGGCGTGGCGATGCCCAGTGAATGCAGGACCCCGCCCAACGGGCCGGTCCCGTTGTTGAGGTGGTACATCAGGATCTGCAATTCGATGGAAAAGTCCACGTAGTGCACCGCCGTGCCCAGGGGAACGGCGATCACCTGGGGGGCGAAGTTCAAGATCCCCCGGATACCCGCCGCGACGAGTCGGTCGGCGACGGCCTGGGCCGCGGCGCTCGGCACGCAGAGCACCCCGACGGTGGCCGGCGCGATCTCACCGTTGACGTCCTCGACGACGTGGCCGGCGATCTCGGTACCCACGACGGCGGGGTCGATGTCGTAGAGGGCGCTGAGTTGGGCGCCGCGAATCAGAAAGTTCGACGAGTTCACCAGTGCGCGTCCCAGGTTGCCCAGGCCGACCACGACCACGCCGTACTGACGGTCGTGTCCGAGGGCCTCGGCGATGCGACTGGCGAGCAGGGACAGCTCGTATCCCGCCCCACGGGTGCCGAGCGTGCCCAGCCCGGCCAGGTCGCGGCGCACGGTCGTGGCCGTCACCCCGGCGAGCTCGCCGATCTGGCGCGAGTCGATGCGCGTCTCACCGCGCGCGATCCAACCCTCGACGATGCGCTGATAGATCGGCAGTCGCGAGATGGTGGGTTCGGAGAGCTTGCGCGCGCGCAGGCGGGTGGTCACCGCACCCACAGTACTTTGGCGCCTAGCGGCCCAATTGTCGGCTGCGCTCGGCGGCCGCGGCGACGGCGTCGAGGAAGGCCGCCCGGACCGCCCGGTTCTCGAGCACGCGCAGCCCCGCGGCCGTCGTGCCTCCGGGCGACGTGACCATCGCGCGCAGCTCTTCCGGCGACTGGCCGGTCTGGACCAGCAGCTCGGCCGAGCCGGCGAAGGAGTCCACGACGAGCTGGCGCGACACGTCGCGCGAGAGGCCCTGATGCACGCCGGCCTCGATCAGGGCTTCGACGACGAGGTAGAGGTAGGCCGGCATCGGTCCCGAGAGGCCGGTCACGGCGTCGATGTTGCGCTCGGTCACGCGAACGACCGAGCCCACCGCGCCGAGAATCGACTCGGCCCAGTCGAGGTCGGCGCTGGTGACGTGGGCGCCGCCGGCGATGGCGCTCGCGCCGCGGCCCACGAGCACCGGGGTGTTGGGCATGGCGCGCACCACCGCGACCGGCCCGGGCATCACCGCCTCGATACGAGCGGTGGAGAGCCCCGCGACGACCGAGAGCACGCGCAGGGCCCCGCAGGCGCCCACCAGGCGCGCGGCGGCTTCGGCGTGGTCGGGCTTGACGCACAAGACAACGCCGCTCGTGGGCGCGACGTGCTCGAGCTCGAGGCTCGCCACGACCGCCACGCCGTGGAGGCGAACCAGTAGCTCGTCGCGGGTCTCGCGGGCGCTCTCGACGACGAGGAGCTTCTCGGGGGTGCACCAGCCTGCCCGTATCAGCCCCTCGGCCAGGGCCGAGCCCATCTTGCCGCCACCGACGATGATCAGTTCGTACGCCATGCCGTCACGCTACCTGG
>JAJXXB010000059.1 GCA_021781315.1 Actinomycetes bacterium
AAGAAGTAGTCCGCCCTAGCGGCGCGCGCGGTCGATGACGATGTCTCCCGACATCGTGTTGACCTTGATGAACGAGAGTTGATCGCTGTCGCCGGCGTCGCCGGCGCTGAGATCAATGGCCGAGCGCAGGCTCCCCGACATGGTGTTGCCGGTCACGTCGACCCCGAGTCCACTCGAGACGAGGACCGTCACGTCGCCCGAGGCCGAGTTCACCGAGAGCGCCCCGGGGTCGGTGGCGGTGACGACGACGTCGCCCGAGGCGCTGGTGATGTCGGTCTTTTGCGCCGCGCCCGTGCACGTCACGTCGCCCGAGGCCACGCGACAGCGCAGACGCTTCAGCACGCGCCCCGCGGTGACATCGCCCGAGGCCGTGCGCACGTCAAAGTCGTCCAACGTGTCGGTGGCCACGACGTCGCCCGAGGCGCTCGTGACCTTCACCTCGCCCAGAGCGACGCCCACGTGGGTGTCGCCGGACATGGTGGTCACCTGAAGGTCGGACCCTTCGGGCAGCGTCACGATGACGTCCACGTCGTCAACGTTCGTGGTGAGCCAGTCGCGCAACACGCCCGAGGAGCGACCCTTAGCGCGGGGGATCGTCTCGATCTCGAGCGTGCCGCGCGCGTCGTCGAAGGTGATGATCGCCCTTCTAAGTACCTCGTCGCGCCCGGCGCGATTGCTGCCGAGCACGACGCTCACCTCGTGGTCGCGGCTCGCGCGCACCGACACGTCGCCACTGCGCGTCGTGATCACCGCAGACACGGCGCCACGCGCGACGAAGGACTCGCGTCGCTCGTGCGCAAATCCCGGTGCGCGTGAGTCGCTCGTCTCGTGGTTGTCTTTCTTCATGTCACTCCCCTTGTTCAGTCCAATGACGACGTAACGACGCGAGACGTAGGCCGGCGCCTCGTGGGGCGCGCGACGAGTCACCTCGAACGCCGCGGCCCGCTCGCCGCCAACACTCTCGAAGTTGAGCGAGCGACGCCGCGTGGCGACGTAGGTCGTCCTCGTCTCGCTCGGTGGTAGGTAGCGCAGCGTCATAACTCTCCCCCGTGATCCCTAGGCGCGGCCGCGGCCGCGCAGTTGGCGCTTGTTGATGAAGGTGGCGTTGGGCACGTCGTGGCGCACCGATCGCTCGAGGGACCGCACGATCCACGAGTTGACGGAGGATCCGACGTCGGAGGCCAAGTCCTCGATGCTCTCCTTGAGATCGTCACTGAGGCGAAGGGCAATGCGCGCGGAGTAGTTGCTCGGGGCCGTGGGTTCCTCGAGCTCGGGGCTCACCAGCCGGGCGAGTCGCACCTCGTCACCCTCGACCACCAAGCTCAGCGGCGCCGTGTTGGCGACGTTGTACTCCTGGACGAGCGCGTTCAGCGAGTCGAGCAGGTGCTTTTGGAACGACGGCGCGAGCGTCAGCGACAGCCTCTCGATGACGCTGGCCGTCTCCTCGTTGGCGAACGCCGCGAGGTTGGAGAAGTCGGCCCGAATGTTATTGATGCAATCTGATATCAGCATTGACATCATGATAACAGAACTGTGATGGCAAAGTCAACATCATGTGGATCATTGGAAAATGACTGGTCACGGCGCACTTCTCGTCGAAGGCACGTCAACGGTGGGCAAAGGTAGGTACGCGGGGACTCGCCCGGCGCGAGACGAACTAGCTCAGTTCGGGGTGGGCCGGGCAGTGCGCCAGCAGGGGTGACTCGGCGAGGGTCGCGTCGTCAATCGCGGTGCCACAGACCTGACACGTGCGATAGGTGCCCGCCCGTAGCCGCTCGAGCGCACGGTCGACGTCATTCAAGACGGCCTCGATGCGCGCGACGCTGCTGTTGTCGGTCTCGGTCACGGCGAACACGCTAGCCGCCCCCACCCCTAGGTCACCGTCCGCACGCAGATCATCCGCGAGCCGTCAAGGTTGTTGAAATAAAGTGCGATTGGTTGTCGTATTTCGATTCTTGCCTGAAATAGTGCTACTCGGACAAATCATCAAAGTGTGCTCGAGACACGTGAGCGGTTCGACGAGCAAGACGGGAGAGGTGCCATGCTGATCAACGAGATTGGCGTCGCCGATAAGCAGGTGGTGGACATCGAGACGCGGCGCACCGACGTCGCTTCCGACCCCAAGGCTCGTGAGACTCTCGCCATGGCGATTGAGGCGGCGCTGTCACACGCGAGTCTCCCTTCGACAAACGTGACGAGCCCTCGGCACTCACCCGCGGCGGAGGTGACGGACATCGACGCCGACCGCGCCGCGACCGCCACCACGTCGCGCACGGACGCCGCCTGACTCCTCGCGTGGGTTCGACGTCGCGAAAGCGACGCTCGAAGCGCTCGACTCAGGACTCGAAGGTGGCGAGGCGAGAGATCGCCGGCTCGGTCATTCGATACCCCGTCCACTCGGTGACCGCCTGGGCCCCGAGGAACTCGTAGAGGTCGGTCGCGCCCTGATTCCAGTCCAGGACCGACCACTGGAAGCGCTGGCACCCGTGGGTCACACACTCGCGCGCGAGGTGAACCAAGAGGTCCCGGCCGTACCCCCGACCGCGAAAGTGAGGCCTCACGAAGAGATCTTCGAGATAGATACCGTGGGTGCCAGTCCAGGTCGAGTAGTTGAGGAACCACACCACGAAGGCGGCGACGTGCGCGTCGTCGGATTCAAGGAGATCGCAAAAAACCCTTGGTTCGGGCCCGAAGAAGCTCTCTCGCAGTTGGTCGCTCGTCGCCTCAACGAAGTGGACGGATTCTTCGAACTGCGCAAGCTCGTGGATCAGAGGCAAAATCGTCTCGACGTCTCGAGGCTCCGCCCGTCGGATTCGCATCCCTCGACGCTACCGGTGTCTCCACCTCGCGAATGGCTGCGAACCACGACGGCAACGCTTGATCTCAGTGCGTGTGAACTTCAACCAGGGGCAGGAGGGAGCTGGTCAATCAATGAGCGAAAGCGTTGGCGCCGCCTTGCTCTTCACCGCTGTGATCGCGCGGGACAACGGACTCGAGGAAGACCGCACCCCTTGCACTACTCTGGGGCGTTCAGAGTGAGGACTCGCAAATAGTGGATTCCTCTCATCGGGCCGCTAGCTCATCGGGAAGAGCAGGGGACTTTTAATCCCAAGGTGCCGGGATCGAGACCCGGGCGGCCCACAAATTTCCTGGTCACATACTCTGGAGTTGACCGTTCGAGGTCCGTGGCGGGGTGCAGTGTAGTCACGGGTGAAGCCAGTGCCCCGGACGGCAGCGGCATCGCGCTTGATGAATCGTCGTAAAGGATCCTCCGCATGGCCTCCGCAGCCCTCGCTCGTGAGCGTGGCATGAGGTGCCCGTAGACGTCTTTGGTCACCCGAATTGAGGCGTGGCCGAGCTGCTCGGCGACGAGGTCAAGGGGCACCTCTTGGGCGAGGAGGAGCGACGCGCACGAGTGGCGCAGCACCCGCGCATGGCTGAACGACTACGTGGCAAGCAAACACCGGCGGAGTTAGCTGCGCAATACTCGCGCCAGAAGAACACGACGATTCCTCGAACGGCGGCAACTCGAATGTTCGCGGGTCGCTCTTAGCCCTCTTCGACCCGTCTGGTTGCAGAGATCGCAGTGGCCCGACTCGGTGCATACTTTGGCTCTTCAACCCACCTTTGGTCTCTGAGATTCTCGAAGCAGTCCCATCTGAGGTGAAAAGTATTTTCGACGTAGTGTTTCAAACCTTTGGAGGGACGGCCGCTACCAGTACGTTCACTGTCGACCTGCGATTGAGCATGGGAGCCGCGTTTGTCACGACTGCGGACGTGGCGGAGGGTCTTCGCCTTGCCGAGACCGCAACGTGGGGTCAAAGTGAGGGGTGGGGCCGGAGCCGAATGCATGGAGCCCGAGTGGAAGCTCGCGTAGCGAAAGACCAGTCATCGCCTGAGCGATGAAGTAGCCGTGGCCACGGCCCAACCTTCCAGTCGAAGATTGTGACGTCGACCTTCCATCACCACAGCCCTGACTCCTCACCTTGGCGAATTGTCGCGCGCCGAGCGCCGATGAATACTTGTCGGGTGCTTGAAGTCACACCGTGCGCGAACTCGCTGGACGAGTTGACGTCGCTGGATATCTACAACGCGGTGTGGCCACGTGACGCCGTGACGATCGGCGCAGTACACGCATTCCGGGACAGTGCCCGATACTACGTCGACTATCTCGTTCGCGATAATGGCGTCATCTTGGGATCCGGGGTCGGAGCCATCCTTGGCTATCGCACGGACCGCTGCATTTCGCTCATCGCCGTACCCTTCGAGCACCGTAAACGCGGCGTCGGAACGGCACTTTATGGGGCCCTCTCCGCATGGGCCAGTGAGCGGGGGGCGCGCGAGTTGGAGGTGTCAGTCGCCGACCACGATACGGAGAGTCTTTCCTTTGCGCAGCATCGAGACTTTGTCGAGGAACGGCGCGAAGTGCGCCTGGTGCTGAGTCTTGCCGACTTTTCGCTGTCACAGGTCAGTGCGCCGGCGGGGATCGAAATCGTCTCGTGGGCGCAGCGGCCGGAGCTCGCACGCGGGATGTACGAGGTGGACATTGAAGCTCGACCGGACATCCCTGGCTTCGAGGACGTCTCCGCCGAACCATTCGAGGAATGGATGACCCATCGACTTCAACGTCCAGCCGACTCTCCCGAGGCGACATTCATTGCCCTCGCCGACAAGGAGGTTGTCGGCTACGCGAAGTTGTCGCTCACAGCCTCGGGCTCCGCTGGGAACTCCATGACTGCGGTCAAGAGAGCCTGGCGCGGACGCGGCATCGCTCGTGCCCTTAAGACGACCGAAATCAACTGGGCGCTCACACACGGCTACAGCGAGCTTCACACCAGCAACGAGGAGCGAAACGATCCGATTAATCGCTTGAACGCTCGTCTTGGTTACCGACCTGGCGATACAACGATTTACCTAGTCGGCCCTGTCGAACGCAAGCGGTGATGGTCGCGTTAAACCTGAAGCCGCCAGCGACTGATAGCAGATCCGTTGCTTAGGACTTCCGACGTGAACCTCTATGCCGAGATTCTCGATTTGCGCCCTCTAAAAAAATGTCTCGGCAAGGGATTGCCCCGACCCCTACGCGTAACCGTCGCCGTCGGCGCTGCCCTAAAGCGCATGCGTGCGGCGGCCCGAGATCCCCGAGTGAGTCCGAGTCAATTCGTACGCAGCGATCCCGTTTCAAACAGACTGGGTTCTACCTCAATCTATGCGGACCCATCGCTGGTACCAATTGAGATCCCGGTCGATCTCCTCGAGCGTGCCCCGAACCCGCCAGTTGGGACTATTAAGAAGGGCAACTCAGCATCGCTCAATCGCCAGACTGCTGCGGACGCCGTACTCCCCGTCGCGGTGATCAGCCGAGCAAGATTGCTCCCAACTCGGGCGTAACGGCCTCCGTCGATGTGGCGGTGTCGACCGGAGTCCACTCAAGCGTAATCGTGTGGTTTCCGGCTGACAGCGGCGCACTGATGCCCCAACTCTCGACCACAGCACCAATTCCTCCTGCCGAGAAGAGGCGGCGGCCGCCGTTGACGGGCGCACCGTCGACATAAATCCCGTAGGCCCCGCTACATGTCGTACCGCAGACGATGTCCGGTTCGAAGTGGGCGGATACCCACAGCGAGCCGGCACTCGGCAGATTGACAGTCAACGTCGCGTCGATTGTGCTGCTGCTGGATAGTGCCGGCGGATTGTCACCGGTCGACACCGCGCCAAAGGTTGGTCCCACCGGGCCCGTGGCACCAGTTACGCCCTGAGGTCCGGCTGGGCCCTGAGGTCCGGCTGGGCCCTGAGGTCCACCGGATGGACCCTGAGGTCCGGCTGGGCCCTGAGGACCACCTGGGCCCTGAGGACCACCTGGGCCCTGTGGACCACCTGGGCCCTGAGCGCCGGCTGGGCCCTGAGCGCCGGCTGGGCCCTGAGCGCCGGCTGGGCCCTGAGCGCCGGCTGGGCCCTGAGGACCTCTGACGGTCGACAGCGGAAGACGAACCAGTTTTAAGCCCTTGGAGCATCTCTCATGGATCGGAAGCGCCAAGCGACCGTGGGCGTCAAGACATGCGATGACAGTTGTCGATGCCTTTGCTCTGGGTGCCGCGTGAGAGTTGGCGGCAGCGGAAATACTTCCTCCCAAAGCAAGAAGTCCTACAGAAGCAGAGACGAGAAGTGCAGGTCGCACAAATCTACGGGACATGGATTTATGCTCCTTAGAACCGATATCTTCGGTGAGGATATACGCCCGTCCGATGTGCGTCAAGTGCATATGCCGAGTTTCGTTTCGTAACTAATTTCCTTCAAATCCAACGGAACTTCAACGAGAGTCCCCGGGGGAGACTCGACCATATATTGCCGCGTGAGAAACTCGCCAAAATTGGTGGCACTAACCCCCCTGAATGCACCGTCGTAACTGTCCCAAGATGGCTTCTCGCCATGAAGTTCAATTTTGAAGCCGTCAGACGTGCAAATGTGAACGGCGATTGTCACTTCACATCCAAGTTCATGTGGCCCAGGAAGCAGATTTGCAGGGACGTCGGCGGGCGCTGGCGGACCCATGGAAGACTCTGACCAGGACACGCGTACGACGACGGACGCATGCGTATTTTCTGGCTCGCATCTCAAGGTGCCGAGATCGAGACCCGGGCGGCCCACGAAGAACCCAAGCGCCAAAAGGCCCTGGAATCACCGTGGTCTCTCCGAACCGCTCGTCTCCAGGAGCGCCCTCTCTCGACTTTTTTTTTGCCAGTCTCTTGCCGTTCTTGCTCATTCCCCGTGGGCCGGTCGCGGGCGAGGCGGAACTCGCTGCGCTCGAGGCGGGTTTCAGCCGCCCTGGTTGGCGCCGGATGCTCTCGCGGTGGGGACGCGAGCGACGCCCCTACTCCGCTTTGCTTCGTCTTACGACCGCTCGGCCCTCTCGCGGTGACGCTGAGAACTCGTCGAATGTCGACCCAGCGGTCCAGCGTCGCGCGAGCGCGATGTCTAGTCTGTGGACAGTCAAGGCTGCGGAGGTGCCCCGTGTTGGAACCGAATCCTCAGACGACGCCCGTTTTCGCTTTCGCAGACGAAGTGGTGCGGCGCTGGTGCGAACTCAGCCCACTCACGGCCACGGATCTGGGTGTCGAGGGGTTTGACGACCGACTGGACGACTTCTCGCCTGCGGGTCGGCGTGCTGTGGCAGCGCTGTGCGAGTGGGCGCTCACCTCGCTGGACTCGTTGGCGATAACGGGCCCTGATGACGAGGTGGCGTGCTCGGTCATGACCGAGCGGCTCTCGAGTCACCTCGAGCTCGAGGCGAGCGGCGAGTCGGTTCGCGGCTTCGGGGTGATCTATTCACCAGCCAGCACCATCCGCCAGTCATTCGAGTTGATGTCGTGGTCGAGCCCGGAGGGTGCTCACGCGGTGCGCCAGCGCCTCGACGCCGTGACCGACTCGCTGGCGTCCTGGCGCGCGTCGCTCGAGGTGGCGTTGGAATCCGGAGAGCACACCGCGGCTCGCCACGCGCGCGGCGTCGCCGAGCAGATGCGCACGATTGCCGACGAGGGCATGGGCAAGCTCGTCGAGCGCGTGGCCGCCGCCAGTGGCCGCACTGTGGGCGAGCTGGGCCTCGATGGCGCTCGTGATCGGGCCGCGGCGGCGTACCGTGAGCTCGCCGGCTGGCTTGCGGGCACGTACGCCGAGCGAACGAGAGCGAGCGACTTCGTTGGCGCCGAGCGCTACCGGCGCTGGGCGCGCCACCACTCGGGACTGGAGCTGGACCTCGAGGAGACCTACGCCTGGGGCTGGACGGATCTTCGCCGAATCAACGAGCGCATGTGGGAGTTGGCGGGCCGGCTCGCGCCGGGCGCGAGCAGCCTCACCGAGGTTGCCGAACGCCTGGATGCCGACGAGCGCTACCGGGTGCGCAACATTGACGAGTTGCTGGCGCACCTGCGCGCTCTCACCGATGAGACCACCGAGCGCCTGGCGGGCCGCGAGTTCACGATCGATGAGCGCGTGCGCTTCTGCGACGTGCGCCTCGCGCCAGAGGGTTCAGCGGCCGCGCCCTATTACATTCCACCGAGCGAGGACTTGGCGCGGCCCGGCACCACGTGGTTCCCGACGCAGGGCGAGAGCGAGTTCAACTGGTGGCGCCTGGTGACGTACTGGTACCACGAAGGCGTGCCGGGCCACCACCTCGAGGGCGGCACGCTCGTCCTCAATCGCGAGCGACTCAGCCGCTTCCAGCGCACGCTGGCCTGGACGAGCGGCTGGGGCGAGGGCTGGGCCCTCTACGCCGAGCGGCTCATGGACGAGATCGGGGGCTTCGCCGAGCCCGCTCTCGAGATGGGCTATCTCGTCAGCCAGGCATGGCGCGCCGCGCGCGTGGTCGTCGACATTGGCATGCATCTGCAACTCGCCGCGCCGCGAGACCTCGGTTCCCTCGCGGGCCTGGGTGACGTGGGCGGCGCGACGTGGACGCCCGAGATGGCGGTAGCCACGCTCATGGAGCGCGCCCTCGTGCCGCCCGCGATGGCCCATTCAGAGGTCGATCGCTACCTCGCCCTGCCGGGCCAGGCGATCAGCTACAAGGTGGGCGAGCGCGAATGGCTGGGCGCGCGCGAGGAGATGCGTTCCGCGCGCGGGGCGGCATTCAGTCTGCGTGACTTCCACGATCGCGCTCTCGCTCTTGGGCCGATGGGCCTGTCGGCTTTCCGCGAGGCCCTGCGGGCCTGATCAGGCCAGCTCGCGCTCGAAGGAGTTCATCTCAATCTCCTTCGCGGCATGGACCAGGTGGCGCGATGTGGTGTTCCAGCTCGGCGAGTTGGCCGTCGGCGACGCACACCGACAGCAAGTGGCGACACAAGGTCATCACTACCGTCACTCGAGTTCAGCCACGGACCCTCAAGTTTCGTGTGCTGAGGCCAACCGGCCCGCTCAGACGTGTAGCCCGTCGCTCGCCTTGACCCGAGACGAATCAACCGATGGGGCGCACCACGCGTCGACGAGTAACGCAAAGGTCCGGCTACGTCGTCATTCCTGGCGTCCAGGTGACGCCGGTGAGCAGTTCTGAGAGGTCCCAGAGCCTCGTCGCGGCCGAGTGGTCGCGCGCTCGCGTTGAGGCGACGCCCACCGCCGGATAGCCACGAAGGTGTCCAAATCCGTCGGGCCCGACGTACGAGCCACCGGGAACATCCATCGTGGTCCCGTAGAGCGTCGGCAGTGCCCCCTTCGCCTCCGATTGGGCCACGAGCCGGTTGCCGAGCGACATGACCAGGGACGTCGCGCGACTCCCCGTGTGGCCCTGGAGATTCGTCGCGGCGTATCCCGGGTGCACGGCCACGGCCCTGACTGGTGACGCGACCTCGCGCAGGCGCCGCTCGAGCTCGAGCACAAAGAGCGCGTTGGCCAACTTCGACTGCGCGTACGCGTCCCAGGCGCGGTATCGCCGCCTCTCCCAGTTGAGATCCTCAAAGTCGATGCGCCCGCGACGATGCAACTCGGAAGAGACCACGACAATTCTGTCCGTGACGAGAGGCATCAGCAGGTTCGTCAGGGCGAAGTGACCCAGGTGATTGGTACCGACCTGCATCTCGAATCCGTCGACGGTGCGCGAAAGGGGAACGGCCATCACGCCGGCGTTGTCGATGAGGATGTCAACCGGCTCGCTCGTCGCGCCCGCGAAGGCGCGCACCGACGCGAGATCAGCCAAGTCGAGGCGGCGCACGCGCACGCGTCCCGTCATCGTGGCCGCAGCTGCCTCGCCCCTCGCGACGTCGCGCACCGCGAGGGTGACGAACGCGCCGGCGGATGCGAGCACGGAGGCCGCCGCGCGACCGATGCCGCTGTTGGCGCCCGTGATGATGACCGAGCGTCCCTCCAGGTGGGCGACGTCAGCACTCGTCCAGCGCGCGGGGGACATGGAACAAATCTACGGGCGCGCCGCTCAACGCGGTTCGCAAAGCACGAGAGGGATCTCGCGTTGGGCCCGGTGCCGGTACGTGGCGTAGGGCTTGTACGCCGCGATCACTCGTGGCCAGAGCTGGGCCTCCTCCGCGGCGCTCGCCACGCGCGCGCGCATCGCCCGACGCTCGCGTCCGATCGTGACCTCGACGTCAGGATGAACGAGGAGGTTCTCGAACCAGTCGGGGTGATGATCGTCTCCGCCTTTGGAGGCCACCAGCACGAACGTGTCGCCGTCGACGACGGGCACCGCGAGCAGCACGGTTCGCTCTCGACCCGAGCGTCGCCCGCGGGTGTGCAGCTCGACGATGGACATCCCGAACGCCGACTCCCCAAGACGAGCGCCACTCGCGCGCAAGATCGTGCGGTGAAAGAGGTTGAGCGCCTTGAAGCCGACATTGACCACGCGACGCGGTACCCGCACGAGTTGAATCTAACGGGCGCGAGCTCGCGCCCGAACCGGTCAGCCTCGCGAAGCGACGAACCGTCGTGCGAAGACAAATCGCCGTTGCCCGCTCCCCGTGTCGCACCAGCACACGGTGACTCCGAGGTCTCCTTGTGCTCTCCCGCGCGAGCGACGCCGCACCTCGCGGGAGCCGCCAGCCCTGTGCGGGCAGTGGAAGGCACCACGGTTCAGCGGACGCGTCACGCCGTAGGAGGTCGACGGGGCACTCGAGGGCGCAGAGGTATAGTCGGCCCATGACGGACGCGGGGGCGACGGGCGCGCCAAGCGAGCTCGAGTTCATCGCGGACCCCGTGGCCAAGCGCCGAGCGCTCGACGACTTCGCGACCTACCTCAATCCCCAGAAGGTGCGCGTCATGCGCGCCGCCGGACTTGACATCATCGAGGCCCAACGCCAGGGCGTGTGGGTCTGGGACCTCGAGGGTCGGCGCTACCTCGACTGCTTTACTTCCGCGGGTTCCTTTAACGTCGGGCGACGCAACCCGCGCGTCGTCGCGGCCGCCCACCGAGCCCTCGACCAACTCGACAACGGCAACTTCCTGCTCTGCTCGGCGCAGAAGGCCGAGCTCGCGGCTCGCCTCGCGGACATCACCCCGGGCGACCTGTCGTGCACGATGTTTGGCACGGGTGGTGGCGAGGCGAACGACTTCGCCATCAAGCTGGCCCGCGGCGCCACGCGACGCCCCACGATCATCTCCACCATCAACGGCTACCACGGGCACACGGGCTTCGCCCTCTCGGCGGCGGGGCGCGACGCCTTCCGCGCCCCGTTCGAGCCCCTGATGCCCGGCTTTGTCCAGGTGCCCTTCGGCGACGCCGACGCCCTGGTCGGCGCCCTCGACGAGGCAACGGCCGCCGTGCTCCTCGAGCCGGTTCAGGGCGAGGGCGGGATCATCGTTCCTCCACCGGACTACCTCGCACGAGTCCGTGAGGCCTGTGACCGGGTCGGCGCGCTTCTCATCCTCGACGAAATTCAGACCGGACTCGGGCGCACGGGCCGCTGGTGGGCCAGCGAGCACTACGGCGTCGTGCCTGACATCATGACGACGGCCAAGTCCCTCGGCGGCTCGCTCGTGCCAATCTCGGCGACGGTCTTCACCGACGAGTTACGCGAGTTCATGATCCCCAACCCCTTCATCCACCTCTCGACCTTCGGCGGCTCCGACCTGGCCTGTGCGATCGCCCTCGAGGTGATTGACGTCATTGAAGGGACAAACCTCGTCGATCACGCCGCCGCCATGGGACGTCTCCTCTTTGACGGACTGCACGCCATCGCGCGCGAGCACGCCGACGTCATCGCCGAGGTTCGCGGTCTGGGCCTCATGGTGGGCATCGAGTACGTCGAGGACTCGCTGGGCCCGCGCATGTCCTACCACCTCGCCCAGCACGGCGTGCTCGCGATCTACAGCGGAAACCAGCCGGCTGTGATGCGCCTCATGCCGGCCCTCGTCATCGAAGAGGCGGAGATCGCCTACCTGCTCCAAGCCCTGGAGAACGCCATCGCCGACCTCAAGGCCGGTCGGGGCCCGAGCGAGTCGCCCGAGCGAGTCAAGCGCC
>JAJXXB010000033.1 GCA_021781315.1 Actinomycetes bacterium
CCCCCGCTCGGGCGACGCCGTTCCGTCGTGATCGATCACCTCGGCGACGACGCGCTCGAGCGGCAGGGTTCGCGCTTCGAGGTGACCGGCCGCGGCGAGGTAGCAGAGGACGCCCACCACGATCCATGGACGCGTGAGCGAGACGTCGCTGGTGCCCGAGAGCGACATGGCGAGTCCGGTGAGGGGCAGGATGTGAACGAGCCGGGCGGCCCAGTTGCGCCGTCGGGGAAAGCGGGCACGCTGGGTGGCACTATCAGCGCCGCGCACGATGGACATCGCGCTCGTTCGCATCACGACGAGGACCGTCACGCTCGCCACCGCGACCACCACGTGAACCAAGAAGAGGAGGTCGTAGCCGACCGTGACGCCGATCATCCTTCCGACAGTAACTGCTCGGCCGCGTGATACGGATCGGTGCGCAGTGCGACGATCTCCTCGAGCGCGTGCTCGTAGGCCTCGCCGTGGGCGAGGTCGGCCACGCGCGCGCGCAAGGATGCGGCGATGACCTGGTCGAGTTCGCGCGCCGCCTGGCGGCGCCGGTGCGCAGCCAGACGCCCGTCGGCGAGGAACGTCGCGTGCGACGAGATCGCCTCGAGGAGACCCTCCACCCCCTCCCCGGTGGTGGCGATCGCCTCGAGGATGGGCGGGCGCCACTCGTAGGGTCCGCCCAGGTCGAGCATCTGCTCGAGGTCGCGTCGCGTCTCGGCCACTCCGGCCCGATCGGCCTTGTTGATGACGAAGATGTCGGCGACTTCGAGCAGGCCCGCCTTGTTCGCCTGCATCGCATCGCCCCAGCCCGGGTTGGTCACCACCACCGTCGTGTCCGCGGCCGAAGCGACGTCGACCTCCATCTGGCCCACCCCGACGGTCTCGACGAGGGCGATCGGAAATCCCACCGCGCCCAGCACGCGTAGCGCGTCGGGCACCGCGAGGCTGAGTCCCCCCAGGTGTCCGCGGGTCGCCATCGAGCGGATGAAGACGGCGTCGTTGGTCGCGTGACTCTGCATGCGGATGCGGTCGCCCAGGATCGCCCCGCCCGAGAACGGCGACGACGGGTCCACGCAGAGCACGCCGACCTCCTCACAGGAAACCGCGCCGAGGCCCCCGTGCGCGAGCAGCGACGCGATCAGCGCGTCAGTGAGGGTCGACTTGCCCGCCCCGGGCGGTCCGGTGAGGCCCACCACGTAGGGCGCGGCCGTGCGGTAGGCCAGCGCGGCGACGTCACGCTGGCGCTGTCCACCCGACTCGACGTAGGTGATCAGTCGGGCCAGGGCCGTGCGCGAGCCGGAGGTGGCGGCCCCCATCAGCTCGGCGGGGTCGCGGGCGATCACGCGAGCTCCACCATGGCGCCGAGGCCGCGCAGCTGGCCCACGAAGTCCTCGTAACCGCGCGCGATGTGCTCGTAACCGGCCACGCGCGTCTCGCCCTCGGCGACCAGGCCGGCGAGGACGAGGGCGGCCCCGGCGCGAATGTCACTCGCGCGCACGTCGGTGCCGGTCAAGTGGTCGACGCCGCGGATCACGGCGTGGTGCCCGGCGGTCTGGATGTCCGCGCCGAGGCGAATCAATTCGTCGACGTAGCGAAAGCGCCCGGTGAAGAGGTTCTCGGTGACCACCGACACGCCGTCGGCGACGGAGAGGACCGTCGTGATCAGGGGCTTGTAGTCGGTGGCGACACCGGGATAGGGCAACGTCGCCACGTCACAGGCCCGCGGACGACGCGCGCCCACGACGCTCACCCCCGGACCGGACTCGTCGATCAACGCCCCCATCGACTCGAACTTGCGCAGCAGCATCTCCATGTGCGCGGCGCGCGCGTCGACGACGCGCACCTCGCCGGCGGTGATGAGACCGGCCGCCAGGTACGTCGCCGTGACCACCCGGTCGCTGATCACCTCGTGGTCGGTCGGCGCCAGCTCGGCCACGCCGTCGATGGTGAGCCGCGACGTGCCCAGGCCCTCGATGCGCGCGCCCATCGCGATCAGCTGGCGACCCAGGTCCTCGACCTCGGGCTCGCGCGCGGCGTTGTCGATGACCGAGCGACCCTCGGCGAGCACGCAGGCCATCATCAAGTTGTCGGTCGCGGTGTGACTCGGGTACTCGAGCGTGATGCGCGTTGCGCGCAGGCGCTCGCGTGTGCGACGCGCGCGGATCGAGGTGCGGTCGTTCTCGAAGGTCGCCCCCATCGCGCCGAGGCCCTCGGTGTGAAAGTTGATCGGCCGCTGGCCGAAGTCGTCGCCGCCGGGCAGGGCCATCGACGCCTCGCCGCAGCGCGCGAGCAGCGGGCCGAGGACGACGATGGAGGCACGCATCGCCTCGAACAGGTGGGCCGGCGCCACCGGGTGCAGGTCCGCGGCGTCCGGCACGTCGATGACCAGCTCGTGGGGCGCACTGGTGACCCGACATCCCAGGGCCACGAGTAACTCGCTCATCACCGCCACGTCGGTGATGTCGGGGACGTTAGTCAGGCGGTGCCGGCCCGAGGCCAACAGGCACGCGGCCATCTGCTTTAACACCGCGTTCTTCGCGCCGTGGGCGCGCACCTCGCCCGCGAGGGGGCCCGCGGCCTTGACCAGGAGAGAACTCACCCATCAAGTATGGCCGAGGCGCACGAGGGCCCGGTCCGACGCGGGTCTCGGGGTAATCTGCCTACGTGCAACCCCCGTCGCGGCCGGACCGCAACATCGCCTTGGAAATGATTCGCGTCACCGAGGCGGCGGCCATCGCCGCGGCCCGCTGGGCCGGTCGCGGTGACAAGAACGCCGCCGACGGTGCCGCCGTCGATGCGATGAGGTTCGTCCTCGGCGCCGTCGCCATGGACGGCATCGTCGTCATCGGTGAGGGCGAGAAGGACGAGGCGCCGATGCTCTACAACGGCGAGCACATCGGCGACGGGCGCCCGCCGCTGGTGGACGTCGCGGTGGACCCCATCGACGGCACC
>JAJXXB010000262.1 GCA_021781315.1 Actinomycetes bacterium
CGCCCCGAGCGCACGCTCGAGCACGCGCAGCGCCTGGGTGACGAGCCACGTCTTGCCCGTACCGGGCCCCCCCGTCACGAAGGACACCCGGCGCGTCAGCAGCCGCGTGACCACCTCGCCGAGCTCGGCCGCGACGAACCCGAGGCGGCCGAGCTCCTCGGTGGCGGCCGCGATCGCCGCGTCGACGTCCTGGTTCGTCAGACCACTGGGCAGTTCGAGCTCGCTCGCGCGCGCCTCGTCGACGGCCCGCGCGACGCGCCACTCCGCGAGCGCCCACCGGCGCAGGTAGAGGTACCGGTCGTTGAAGACGACGAGCGGCGGGCCGCTCGCCTCGAGCTCGTCGTCGCGCCTGAGGAATTGACAGAGCGTCGGCGCCGCGCGCAGCGCGCCGAGTACGAGTTCTGCGTCGCCGAGCGCGTCGTCGTCGCGCGTCAGGTCCATCGCCGCGTGGTCCTCGCGCACGGCGCGCGCGAGGGCCGTGACGATCCGAGCGAGCAGCGCCGAGCGGGTCGGCGGGCCGAACCGGCGCAGGACGACCTCGGCGAGTTCGCGGTCCGCCACCGTCAGGTCCCGGGCGGTCACGCGACGTCCCCGAGCGCGTCGGACGCGTGGCGCACGGCCGCGGGCGTCACCGGCCAGGCGACGAAGCCGTCCTCGGGCCGGGCCGTTGGGTCGCCGACCACGCGCAGGTAGTAGTAGCCGACACCCGCCAGGTGCCGGTCGGGGTCGTAGTCGGCGAGCGAGCCCTGCAGGTGCCGGTGCAGGGCGACCGAGTAGAGCAGGGCCTGGAGCGGGTAGTGCGCCTCGCGCATCGACGCGAGCAGGCGCGTCGCCTCGAAGGGACGTTCGAGCCCCGCGAGCCTGTCAGTCTTGTAGTCGACGATGGCGAACCGGCCGTCGGCGCGACGCACGACCAGGTCGAGGCTCCCGATGAGCGAGCCCTCGTCGAGCCCCTCGACGTCACGCGCGAGCCGCGCGAAGTAGTCCGCGAAGAGCCCACGGCCGTCGGGTCCCGACCGGTCGTGCTCGAGGATCGCGCGCGCCGCCGCCGCCAGCCGCTCGCGCCGGCGCTGCTCGCCGAGCGCGAGCACGAAGCGCATCTCGCGCGCTACGTCGCGCGCCGCGAGGTCGCCAAGGGCGAGGTCCTCGAGCAGCGGCCCCGTCGGGCGCCCCAGCACCGCCGCCGTCGAGGCGAGGATCACCTCGAGGTTCGCCGCGACGTCGGTGGCGGCGAAGCCCTCGCGCGCCAGGACCACCTCGGCGCTCGCGCGCAGGTCGCGGACGGGTGCGCCGACGTGGCGTTCGAGCAGCGCGTGCACCGCCGCGCCGAGCCGTGCCCCCGCGAGCGTGCCGAAGACCGTCCGCACGCCCGGCGCGACCTCGTCGATCGCGCTCGACGCACCGCCCTCGACCACGGTCTCGTCGTAGCCGCCGACGCGCTCGTCCTCGGCTTCGCCTACGACCGGCGGCATCGACTTGAGCGTGCCGGCGAGGTCGGTGTAGGACCAGCGCCGTCGCTCCCAGTCAACCCGTGGCGCGCTGCCCGCCGCGTAGACGCGTGGCACGTGCGCGGCGTCAGGGTGTGCGTCGCGTTCGAGCGCGGCGGCGACCAGGCCGTCACCGATCGGATAGATCGAGAACCGGTTCGCGCCGCCCCAGAGGTCCTCGAGCACGCCCGCGGCGTCGTTCTTGATGTCCCGGTCGAGCTGCTTCGTCGAGCGCCGGGTGTCGCCGAAGTGTTGCCAGACCTCGTCGTAGGGGCGATTGGCGACGGCCGGCGGTGCCGGGCGGTCAAAGACCAGCCGCGCGAACTCCCCCAGGAGCGGCTGCTGGTGGGCGACGGCGAGCCAGGCGACCAGGTGGCGCTTGGCGCGCGTCAGCGCGACGTAGACGAGCCGGCGGTGCTCGGCGAGCTCGCTCGCGAAGGCGCGCCGGGCGCGCTCACTCGGATCGTCCCAGTCGATCCCGGTCCCGGCGTCCACGGTCACGTGGTCCACGTCGACCCACTGGCGCGCCGTCGGGCGGTCGGCGCGACTGGCGCGCGGGTGGGTCTGGTTGAGGTGCGGCACGAGCACCGTGTCGAATTCGAGGCCCTTGGCCTTGTGCACGGTCATGACGCGCACGGCGTCGCTCTCGGTCTCCAGCCGCCGCGCGCGCGTGCCGGGCTCGACGCCGTCGGCGCTCGCGAGGCCGTCGAGCCAGTCGAGCACGAGGGGTAGCGACCGGACGGTGCGGCACTCCCGGCCCAGCATCTCGGCCAGGTGCCAGAGGTCGGTCACGTGGCGCTCGCCGTCGCGCGTCGCCATGACCGTGGCGAGGACGTGGCGGTCGTGCAGGAACCGGGTGATCGCGGCGACGCCGTGGGTCGCGAACGCCTCGGCGAGGCGCTGGACGAGCTCGTCGGGCTCGCCGTCGCGCCCCAGGGCGTCGCGGAACCACGACACCCGCAGGACCTCGGTGTGCGCCGACTCGTCGGGATCGGCGAGGGCGACCACGAGCAGGCGCATCTGGAAGGCCGCGGTGCTGCCGGCGACGCTCTCGTCGGCCGAGGTCGTCGCGGGGATCTGGCGGCGTGCGAGATGGTGCTGCAGGATGAGGCACTCGCGCCGGGTTCGACAGAGCACCGCGATCTCGCGGTAGTCGACGCCGCGCGTGTGCACGAGCGCGACGTAGTCGGCGACCTCGCCGGCCACGGTCTCGTCGTCGGTCTTGCCCACGCGCAAGTGCATCGGCGCCGACCCGTCAGCGAGCGCGAGGCGGTGGCCCGTCTCGTCGGGTGCGAGGAACGGCCGCGCGGGCGCGAAGCTGATCGCGAGGTCGTCGCGGTCGTCGACGTCGTAGCGGAACGACGCCCCGTCGAAGAACTGGTTGACGCACTCGAGTAGCGCGGGGTCCGAGCGGTGGTTGTCGGGCAGCACGGTCACCGGCACGCC
>JAJXXB010000260.1 GCA_021781315.1 Actinomycetes bacterium
TGGTGAGGTTCACGCACGCGTCTCTCTTGCAGTCGAGCACCCGTAGCGGGTTGAGCCGCCAGGCCCCACGGTGCTCGTCGCAGATCTCGGCTTCGTGGGCGGCGAGGTAGTCACTGAGAAGTCCCACGTAGGCGCCACGGCACTCGCGGTGACCCATGGAGTTGATGAACAGGCGCACGCGCCGCAGACCGAGTGACTCATAGAAGCGCCAGGCCAGGCTGACGACCTCGACGTCGAGAGCGGGATCGTCGGTGCCCAGCGCCTCGACGCCGAGCTGGTGGTGCTGGCGGTAGCGGCCCTTCTGGGGCCGCTCGTAGCGAAAGGCCGGCGTGACGTACCAGGCCTTGAACGGCGTGGGGGGCCGGTGCTGGACGAAGGCCCGCACCACCGACGCGGTCCCCTCTGGTCGCAGCGCCAGCGTGCGTCCCCCGCGGTCTTCGAAGACGTACATCTCCTTCGTGGCCATCTCGCTCGCCTCGCCAATACCGCGGTTAAAGACCGCGACGTCTTCAAAGAGCGGGTTGATCACGAGGGAGAAGTCGTAGCGCCGCGCCCAGGAGGCGAAGGTGCCAATCAGGTGAAGCCACCGCGCCGAGTCCGGCGCGAGGACGTCGTGAGTTCCGATGGGGGCCTGGACGGCCGCGGGGCCGCTCATGAGTTCTTGGACTGCCCGGGCAGCTGACGGAAGGCGTCAAAGACCCCGTCCACCGACTTGAGGGCCGCGACGAGGCTGCCGAGGTGCGTTGGGTCGACGAGTTCCACGTCGAACACCATACGCACGATGCGCGAGCCCGACGTCGTGGAGCTGCTCGAAATGATGTTGAGGTGGTACTCGGCGACCACCTTGGACACGTCGAGCAAGAGGCGCGAGCGATCAAAGGCCAACACCTCGAGCACCGCCCGGTACTGGCCGGGCGCCGAGGCGTCCCACTCGACGTCGATGATGCGCTCGCCGAGGCGCTGGGCCAGAGCTACGGCGTTCGAGCAGTCGTCGCGGTGCACCGAGACGCCTCGTCCCTGGGTGATGAAGCCGGTGATCGCGTCGCCGGGTACCGGCGAGCAGCAGCGCGCGAGGTGGACCATCACGTCGTCGAGACCCTCGACGTAGACGCCCGCGGAGCGACGCGTCGGGCGTCCCCGGGGCATCTTGGTCACCGTCGTGGGCAACTGTTCGGCCTCTCCCCCGCGCAACTCGCGGTCCAGGCGCTGGACAACGGCGAGCGCGGAGATCTGACTCGCGTCGATCGCCATGAAGAGCGCCTCGAGGTCCTCGAGGTTAAAGGACTTGATTACCGCATCCAGCGCGCTCGAAGACAGCGAGGTCGCGATGGGGAGCCCCTCTCGACGAAGAGCCTTCGTGAGCTCGTCGCGCCCGCCCTCGATGGCGTCTTCGCGACGTTCGCGCTGGAACCACTGGCGAATCTTTGACTTCGCGCGAGAGGACTTGGCAATCGTGAGCCAGTCGCGCGAGGGGCCGGCGGTCGCGTTCTTGTTGGTGACGATCTCCACGACGTCGGCCGAGTGCAGCACGGTCTCGAGCGAGACGAGGCGTCCGTTCACCTTCGCGCCCACGCAGTGATGGCCCACCTCGGTGTGCACGGCGTAGGCGAAGTCGATCGGAGTCGCCCCCTCGACCAGGGCGATGACGCGCCCCTTGGGCGTAAAGACGTAGACCTCGTCTTGGCCCAGGTCGAGCTTGAGCGCTTCGAGGAAGGCGATCGGGTCGTTCTCCTCCTCCTCGACGTCGGCGAGTCGCTGCATCCAGGCGATCTCCTTGGTCGAGGCGCCCTCCTTGTAGCCCCAGTGCGCGGCGATGCCGAACTCGGCACGCCGGTGCATCTCCCAGGTTCGTACCTGGACTTCCACGGACTTGCCGCGCGGACCGATCACCGTGGTGTGCAACGACTGGTAGAGGTTGAACTTGGGCGAGTTGATGTAGTCCTTGAATCGCCCGTGCACGGGCGACCACAGGGCGTGGATCGCCCCGAGCACGGCCCAGCAGTCGCGATCCTGCTCGACGATGACGCGCAGTCCCACCAGGTCGAAGATCTCGTCGAACTCCTTGCCGCCGATGACCATCTTCTCGTAGATGCTCCACAGGTGCTTCGGTCGACCCCGCACCTCGGCCGTGATGCCAAAGCCCGCGAGCTTAGACGAGAGCAGCTCCATCACCTCTACGAGGTACGCCTCGCGCTCGGGCTGGCGCACCGCGACCATCTGCTCGATCTCGGCGTAGCGCTTGGGGTGCAGCGTCGCGAAGCTGAGGTCTTCGAGCTGCCACTTGACCTGCTGAACACCGAGGCGGTGTGCGAGGGGCGCGTAGACGTCGAGGGTCTCTTGGGCGATGGCGCGCTGGCGATGCATGGGCATCACCGAGATCGTGCGCATGTTGTGTAGACGATCGGCGAGTTTGATGAGCAGCACCCGCCAGTCGCGGGCCATCGCGATGAACATCTTGCGAATCGTGGCCGCCTGCTGGGCCTCTTTCGAGTCGAACTCGAGCCGATCGAGCTTGGTCACGCCGTCCACCACGGCGGCCACCTGCTCACCGAACTCCCCGGCGAGCCACTGGGTGGTCATGCCGGTGTCCTCGACGGCGTCGTGCAGCAGCGCCGCGGCGATCGTCAGGGCGTCAAGTCCCAGGTCCGCGACGATGCCCGCGACCGCGATGGGGTGGGTCACGTACGGCTCACCGGTACGGCGCAGCTGTCCCTCGTGGGCCTGGATCGCCGCGAGTCCCGCGCGTCGAATGACCTCGACGTCGCCGCTCTCGCCCGGGTGGTGCTCGCCAAAGCGCGCGATCAGGCGTTCCAGCGAGCTGGTCAACGCCGCGTCCGACGATCGCGCTGTGAGCACCATGTCGTCAGCCTACGGCTACCGCCGCTTTTGCTTGCGCGCGC
>JAJXXB010000193.1 GCA_021781315.1 Actinomycetes bacterium
ATCTTTCGATGGTGGAGTGCGAGATCGTGGCGAGCCACGGAACGGATCTGGAGGCGGTGGTGCGATGACGACGCAACGGCCCCTCTACGGTCCGACGGCGCTGTTAACCCCGGCCAACTTGATGACGGCGTTTCGCCTGGCGGTGGCGCCGGTCTTCATCTATTTCATCATCTTTCATCGCGTCTCGTGGTGGACGACACTGGTGGGTCTGCTGGCGGCCGCCTCGGACTACTTCGACGGCATCGTGGCGCGCCGCCACGGCACCACCACGTCGGGGGCCTTCCTCGACCCCCTGGCCGACAAGGTCATCGTGCTGGGCTCTCTCTACGCGCTCGTGATCTCGCGGCCTCACGGGCTGTCCGCCTTCGTCGTGCCGGCCCTGCTCATCACGGCGCGCGAGGTGTGGATGAGCGTGTACCGCTCGCGCGAGGCGCGCCGCGGCGTTTCCATCCCGGCGAGCCAGCTCGCCAAGTGGAAGACCTTCGTCCAGGACTGGGCGATCGCTTTTTGCGTCCTGCCCCTGACGGGTCATCACGTGTGGATCGGGGTGGCCACGATCTGGGTTGCGGTCGCCATGACTCTCTATACCGGCTGGGATTACTACGTGAAGGGACGTCGGGCGAACCGTGCGCGTTGAGGTCGTCGCCGTCGGCACCGAGCTGCTGCTCGGCCAGATTGCCGACACGAACTCCCAGTGGTTGGGCGAGCGCCTCGCAGCGGTGGGCATCGGCTCGCACTTCCACCAGCACGTGGGCGACAACCACGAGCGCATCGTTCTCGCGCTGCGCACCGCGCTCGCGCGCAGCGACGCGGTGATCGTCTGCGGTGGGCTCGGCCCGACCCAGGACGACATCACGCGCGCCGCGCTCGCCGACGTGATGAACGTGCCGCTCGAGCGCCACGAGGAGCTCGTCGAGGTGATCCGCACGATGTTCGCCGCGCGCGGGCGCACGATGCCCGAGAACAACCTGCTCCAGGCCGACGTGCCGCGCGGGGCGACGGTGATCCCCCAGACGCGCGGCACCGCGCCAGGTCTGATCTGTCCGGTGGGCCAGAAGGTCGTCTACGCGCTGCCCGGCGTGCCCTACGAGATGACCGACATGGTCGAGCGCGTCGTGCTCGAGGACCTGCTCGCGCGCGTGCGCGCGAGCGGCGAGACGTCGGTGATCCGCAGCCGGGTGCTGCGCACCTGGGGCGCCAGCGAGTCGGGGCTGGCCGAGGCCGTCGCGGATCGATTCGAGGCGCTGGTCGGCGACCCGCGCATCACGATCGCGTTCCTGGCCTCGGGCATCGAAGGCATCAAGGTTCGCCTCACGGCTCGCGGTGACGACGACGAGCACGCCGGCTGGCTGCTCGCCGACGAAGAGGCGCTGGTGCGCGACGCCATCGTCGGTCGATTCGGCGACATCATCTTCGGGGTCGACGACGAGACGATGGAGGACGCCGTGGCGCGGCGCCTGCTCGAGAGCGGCGACACCCTAGGACTCGCCGAGAGCCTGACCGGCGGGTTGATCGCGAGCCGGCTGGTCAACGTCGAGGGCGCGTCGCGGTGGTTCCGCGGCGGCGTCGTGAGCTACGCGAGCGAGGTCAAGTTCGACCTGCTCGGCGTGCCCGAGGGGCCGGTCGTCACCGCCGCCGCGGCCGAGGCCATGGCCGAGGGCGCGCGCCGCGCGCTCGGGGCTTCGATCGGACTGAGTGTCACCGGCGTGGCCGGACCCGACGAGCAGGACGGCCAGCGTCCCGGCACCGTCTTCGTGGGTCTCTCCCTTGGCGAGCGAACCTCGCACGCGCAGCTGGCGCTGCCGGGAGACCGTCCGCGGGTGCGCGCCTACAGCGCCATCAGCGCGCTCGACTTCTTGCGCCGTTCACTCGACGAGCGCGAGCGAGGCATAGGGGGATAGATGGCACTCGAGTTGGAGATCGACCCATCCGAGGTGGGACTCGACGCCGCGCGCCTCGCGCGCATCGCCGCCCACTTTGACGCCTACGTCGAGGACCGCCGTCTGCCCGGGTGGCTCGCGACGGTCTCGCGCGGGGGCCAGCTCGCCTGGACGGCGCGTGGCGGGCACCGCGACCGCGAGCAGGGACTCGCGGTCGACGACGACACGTTGTGGCGCATCTACTCGATGACCAAGCCGCTCACCTCGATCGGCGCCATGATCCTCTACGAGGAGGGCCACTTCGATCTCAACGACGACGTGAGCCGCTGGATCGGCGAGTTCGCGCAACCGCGCGTCTACGAGTCGGGTCCGGCGAGTGCGCCGGTCACGATCCCCGCGACCGAGCCGGTGCGCGTCGTGCACCTGCTCAGTCACATGAGCGGTCTCACCTACGGGTTCAACTACACGCACCCGGTCGACGCGATATATCGCGAAAAGGGATATGACTTCGGCTGGCCGCCCGGGGCGGACCTCGCGCGCGCGGTCAGTGACTGGGCCTCGAGTCCTCTGTTGTTCCAGCCGGGCACGAAGTGGAACTACTCGGTCGCGACCGACGTCCTCGGGCGGCTCATCGAGATCTGGTCGGGCCAGAGCCTCGACCGCTTCTTTCGCGAGCGGATCCTCGATCCCCTGGGTATGAGTGACACCGACTGGTGGTGCCCGCCGGAGAAGGCCGAGCGCCTCGCGCAGATCTACGTGCCGAGCGACGGGGCCTCGGCGCCCTTCGACCAGCTGGGCCGCCATTCGTTCACCTTCCCCTCGATGCTCGGCGGGGGTGGGGGACTCGTGTCGAGCGCCGCGGACTACCAGCGATTCATGACCATGCTGCTGCGTGGCGGCGAGCTCGACGGAGTGCGCCTCCTCTCCTCGCGCACGTTGGGCCTCATGGTCGAGAACCACCTCCCCGAGGACCAGGACCTCGCCTCCTTTGCCATCGACTCCTTTAGCGAGAGC
>JAJXXB010000098.1 GCA_021781315.1 Actinomycetes bacterium
GCCAGGTGCCGCGCTGGAGATGCCCGGCGCTAAAGACCGCGACGGGGCCGGTGCCGGTCAGGATCGCCTCGGATCCTTCGACTCCCGCGCCGCCCTGGTAGCGCACGTTCATCACGACGACGTTGGTGGGCGAGACGCGCTGGCCGCTCGCCACCACGTCGGGTCGGCCGAAGATCGAGCGGTCCCACGATCGCGTCTTCGCGTCCCACGAGTAGCTCGTCGCAAAGCCGGCCGAGAATCCCACGGTGAAGGACCGAATCGGTCGGCCGAGCGCCGGGGCGGTCGTCGTCAGGTAGCGAAACTGCGCCGGCGGCGGGATCGGCTTGCCGCCGAAGGCCATCAGCTTGAAGGCGTTCGCGTAGAGGTTGTGGGGCGCGTAGCGCGTCGAGATGCGAAACATGGCCCCGCCGGCCGAGGACTCGTCGATGAAGTGCACCGGGGCCGTCGCGATGCTCGCCAGCGCGTAAGCCGCCCCGCCCGAGCACACGAAGATGCCGCCCAGGGAGGAGACCACCTCGCGGTCGGTGCGTCGCACCGAGCGGATCGGGCCCACCAGGGTCGGCAGGCGCGAGTTGAACGTCGCGGCGAGTCGGGTGATGCCGCCCTCGACGATCTCCTCGGTCACGATGTCGGCGAGTTGGATGCCCGACTGGGGGTGAGCCTCGGGGGTGTTGTCGATCTTGATGGTGAGAGCCGAACGGCGCTTGGTGACCCGCGTCGGGTCGGGCAGGCCCGTCAGGGGCGCCACGTAGACCGGCCGCGGCGCCGTCGTGGTCGTCGATCCCACGCTCGAGGTGGTCGAGTCCGCGCCGGCGGCGCTCGCCAGCGACGCGAGCACCACGGTGACCAGGAGGCTGGGGGCGAGTCGGCGCACGAGGGCGAACTTAGTTGATCAAGCGACGCACCTAGCGGCGGCTCTGCAGTTCGGCGACGACCGCCTTGCCGTTGGCCTGGCCACGGGTCTCCTTCATCACGAGTCCGATGAAGAACTGGGCGAGCTTGTCGTCGCCCTCGCGATAGCGGCCCCACTCCGCGGGGTTCTCCTCGATGAGCCTCGCCACGACGGCACCCAGCTCGTCGGCGGCCAGCTGCTCGAAGCCCTTCTGCGCGGCGACGGCCGCCGGATCGGCGCCGCTCGCCAGCACTTCAGCGAGCACGGTCTTGGTCTGGGTCGCCGACAGCTCGCCGCGGCTCTCCATGAGAAGCGTCGCGACGAAGCCGGGGATGCGCGACTCCTCCAGCGCCTCGACGCCGGCCAACTCGTTGGCGACGCGCGCGAGCGCGACCCCGGGGTCGATCCCCGCGTCGATGGCGGCGTGCGCCCACGCGTCAAGCCCGAGGTCGATCACGACCACGACGGACTCGAGTTGGGCCTCACTCGGCGACGCCAGGCGGGCGGTGAGAGACGCGCGCCGCTCGGCCGGCATCGGACCGAGTCCCGCGCGCACGGCCGCCTGCCACTCGTCGCTCGGGGCCAGGTCGACCAGGTCGGGCTCGCGGAAGTAGCGGTAGTCCTCGGCCTCTTCCTTCACCCGCATCGTCGAGGTCTCGCCGCGGGTCTCGTCCCAGTGGCGCGTCTCCTGACGCACGACACCGCCGTCTTCGATCAGCTCGACCTGGCGGGCGGCTTCGTAGTCGATGGCGCGGCCCAGCGAGCGCAGCGAGTTCAGGTTCTTGATCTCACAACGCGTGCCGAGGGCCTCGCCGTGACGTCGCACCGAGACGTTGGCGTCGATGCGCATCGAGCCCTCCTCCATGCGCCCGTCCGAGGCGCCCGTGGCGATCAGGATCCCGCGCAGCTCGCTCGCGTAGGCGCGGGCCTGGGCCGAGGACCTGATGTCCGGCGCCGAGACGATCTCGACGAGGGGCACGCCGGAGCGGTTGTAGTCCACCAGTGAGCGGTCCGCGCCGTGCAGGCGACCCGAGGATCCCAGGTGGGTCGACTTGCCGGTGTCCTCTTCTAAGTGCGCGCGCTCGATGCCCACCCGGCTGCCGTCGGGCAGGTCCACGTAGCCCGAGGAGTTGATCGGCAGGTCGTACTGGGAGATCTGAAAGTCCTTGGGCATGTCGGGGTAGAAGTAGTTCTTGCGGTGAAACGTGGAGGGCGCGATGGTGCAGTGCAGTGCGACACCAATCGCCATCGCGAGCTCGACCGCGCGCTCGTTCAAGACCGGTAGCGAACCGGGTAGACCCAGGCACACCGGGCAGACGTTGGTGTTGGGGCTCGAGCCGAAGTGATTCGCGCACCCGCAGAACATCTTGGTCGCGGTCAAGAGCTCGGTGTGGACCTCGAGGCCCACCACCATCTCCCAGCCCTCGGGCAGCGTCATGACGCCTCCAGCACGGCCGCCGCGGCGAAGAGCCGCGCCTCGCTGCGCCCGGGTCCGAGCAACTGGACCCCGATGGGCAGTCCCGACTCGCCGGTGCCAAAAGGAACAGAGATCGCGGCCTCGCCGGCCAGGTTGGTCGGGATCGTGAAGACGTCCGAGAGGTACATGGCCATCGGGTCCTGGGCCTTGGCGCCGATCTCGAAGGCGACCGAGGGCGTCGTCGCGCCGAGCAGCAGGTCGCAGTCGGCGTAGGCGCGCCGGAAGGCCTCGATCATGCGGGTGCGGACCTTTAACGCCTGGCCGTAGTAGGCGTCGTAGTAGCCGGCCGAGAGCGCGTAGGTGCCCAGCATGATGCGCCGCTTGACCTCGTCGCCGAATCCCGCGCTGCGCGTCACCTCGTTCATCGCGGTCACGTCCTCGGCGTCGACGCGAAGTCCGTAGCGCACGCCGTCGTAACGCGCGAGGTTGCTCGAGGCCTCGGCCGGGGCGATCAGGTAGTAGGCCGAGAGCCCCAGGTGCAGCTCGGGGATCGAGACCTCTTTGATGGTCGCGCCCTCGGCC
>JAJXXB010000127.1 GCA_021781315.1 Actinomycetes bacterium
AGGCGAGTTCGCGCCCTGTCCCGAGTGCGGGCGACTCCTGCTGCCGTGATCATCCTCATTCGCCACGGGCAGACCGTGACCAACGCGAAGCGCCTGTTGGTGGGTCGCAGCGATCCCGCGTTGACCGACCTCGGTCGTCGCCAGGCGCTCGCCCTGCGTCCGCTGCTCGAGGGCGTCGTCGCGGTCTGGGCCTCGCCGCTGCAGCGCGCGCGCGACACCGCTTCGCTCGCGCTGCCGCACCTGGACGCCGAGGTGGTGGAGGACTTCATCGAGGTCGACTACGGCGAGCTCGACGGCCAGCCCCTCAGCGTGGTGAGTGCGGACCAGTGGCGCGTCTTCGAATCCGATCACCAGCTCGCCCTCGGCGGCGGCGAGTCCCTGGCGTCGGTGGACCAGCGCGTCCACGCTCGTCTGAATCAGCTGCTCCAGGATTCCCAGAGCCTGCTGCACTCGCATCACCGCCACTTGGCGATCGTCAGTCACGTCTCGCCGATCAAGTCGGCGGCGACGTGGGCCCTCGGCGTGGACGGCGCGGCGGCCTGGCGCACCCGACTCGACAACGGCTCGCTCACGGTCATCGGCATGCGCGACACGTCGCCGTCACTCGTCCGCTTCAACGTCGTGCCGCTCCTCGAGGACGCGGAGTAACAACGAAGAGCCTGCCTGTCTCGTGAACGAAACAGGCAGGCTCTCGAAGTTGGCCCCCCCAGCCAATGGTTAGAAGTTAGTGCGACGCTCAACCGCTAAGGTGCTCGCAGAAGCCCACAATTTTCCTGTTGTGAGCAAATTCACATGGAGGAAGTGATGCAACGACGTCATCTCGGACAGGGTCTGGAGGTCTCGGCACAGGGGCTCGGCTGCATGGGTATGAGCGAGTTCTACGGGGTGGGCGACGACGCCGAGTCCATCGCGACGATCCACGAGGCACTCGACCTCGGGGTCAACTTCCTTGACACCGCGGACATGTACGGACCCTTCACCAACGAGCGCCTGGTGGGCCGGGCCATCGCGGACCGTCGCGACGAGGTCGTCCTGGCGACCAAGTTCGGCAACCAGCGCGGCGAGGACGGCTCGTACCTGGGCATCAACGGTCGACCCGAGTACGTGATCGCAGCCTGTGACGCGTCGCTGGCGCGCCTCGGGGTCGAGTACATCGATCTCTACTACCAGCACCGCGTCGATCGCAGTGTGCCCATCGAGGAGACCTGGGGGGCAATGGCCTCCCTGGTCGCCGTGGGCAAGGTTCGCCACCTGGGGATCTCCGAGGCTTCGCCGACCACGCTCGAGCGCGCCCACGCGGTGCACCCGGTGACGGCGATCCAGAGCGAGTACTCCCTGTGGACGCGCGACCCCGAGGACGGGGTCCTCGACACCTGTCGACGCCTGGGGATCGGCTTCGTCGCCTATAGCCCGCTGGGCCGTGGCTTTCTCACCAACGAGCCGGCCAATCGCGAGACCTCCGACGAGCGCGACTTCCGCAAGAACCACCCGCGCTTCGTCGGCGCGAACCGCGACGCCAATCTGGCCCTGGTCGCCCGCCTGGAGGTGCTCGCGGCCGACAAGGGCGTCAGCCTCGCCCAGCTCGCCCTCGCCTGGGTCCTCTCGCGTGGCGAGGACGTCGTGCCGATCCCCGGCACCAAGCGGCGCAAGTGGCTACGCGAGAACGTCGCGGCGAGCGACATCGTCCTCAGCGCCGAGGAGGCCTCGACGCTCGAGGCGGCGGTCCCGCGCGACGCGGTCGCCGGGGATCGCTACCACGAACGCGGTATGACTGCGCTCAACGGCTGACGAGCACCCCGTTGGCGAGTTCGACGACGTCGTCGCACCAGGCGACGACGTGGGCGTCGTGGGTCGCGACGAGCACCGCCACCCCGGCGCGCTCGAGCAGGGACAGCACGGCCGCGGTCTCCGGCGCGCCGAGACCGCTGGTGGGCTCGTCGAGGACCACGACGTCGGGCGCCGTGGCCAGGGCGCGCACGATCGCGATCCGTTGGCGCTCGCCGCGTGAGAGCTCGCCCCAGCGGGTATCGGGCGTCACGATCAGACCGAGGCTCGCGAGGTCGGTGACGTAGTCACGCGCCGTTGCGCGGCCCAGGGTGATGACGTCGCGCACGTAGCCCGACGTGAGGCCGACGTCGGCACCGACGTAGGCCAGGTGTCGTCGCAGGTCGGCCTCGTCGATGTCGGCCAACTCGATCTGACCGACCGCGACGGACCCGCCCGCGAGTTCGTCGAGACCGGCGACCGCGCGCAACAGCGCCGACTTGCCCGAGCCCGAGACTCCCACGAGGGCGACGCGCCGGCCCGGGCCGACCTCGAAGCTGGCGTGTCGCACGACGAGGGAGCCGTCGTCGCCCGGGCCGCCCTCGACGACGCGCGCGCCGCGCACTTCCAACGTGGCCCCGCGGGGCCACGTTGCGCGAGTGACGCGCCGCTCGTGGGCGAGATCGTCGAGTCGCTCGGCGGCGCCGCTCACCGCGACCGCGCTCTCGAGTGCGCCGCGCCAGGTCACCGCGTGCTCGAAGGTGGAGAGCGCGACGAGGGAGCTGACGACGAGCCAGAGGGGAGCCGAGGTCGGGTGCGCGATCGCCACGCCGGCCAGGGCGAGGGCGGTGGCGAACGGGGCGGCGAGGCGCACGAGGCGCGCGCGTCGATCGCGCGCGAGCTCGGCGCTCTCGAGGAGGGCGTCGACGTGGTGCGCGAGGTGCGCGGCGTAGTCGGCGCGGCCCATCGCGGCGAGCTCGGGGGTGGCCCCGGCGAGTTCGATGAGCGCGGCGCGGTAGCGTCCGCGCTGGGCGCGCACGCGCTTGTCCGCGTCGACCAGGGTGGGGTAGCTCGCCATTACGGCGCCGGCCCCGACGAGCTGGGCCAGGGCGAGCAGCCCGGCG
>JAJXXB010000212.1 GCA_021781315.1 Actinomycetes bacterium
TTGGCCGCTCCCTCGAGCTCGTGATTCACCTTGGGCGAGGCACTGACAAACACGTCGGCGACCTCGGTGCCGCCCTTGATCTCGGCCGCGAGCGCGGTCGATCCGTTCGCGATCCCCACGACGGTGTAGCCGGTCGCCCGGTGGAAGGCCGGGGCGATCTGATTCTGCATGAGATCGAGCAACGAGCCCGCGTAGAGGACGTCGACCGGGCCCGATCCTGCGGCGCGGGCCGGGCTCTGAGCCATGCCCAGGGCGAGTGGCGTGAGAGCGAACGCCGCGACGAGAACGCGGCGTCCGAGCACCATAAAACGCGCCTTCGACATGACCCCTCCTCGACCCCGTCAGACGACGCCATACGTGCCGGCCCCGTGCGCCGATACTATGCCGTAGACGCCGCTATTGCGCCAGAAATCAGATGAAATGACCGCACCTGCGTCTTTTCAACCGCAGGGCGCGCGGACGAGGGTGCAACATCAGGCGCCGAAACTAGGGTGTGGCCCGTGACGGACGAATCGCTCGACTGGGTGGCGGTGTCCGCCGACGGTTTGCGTCCCGATGAGCTCTCGGACTGGGTGACGCGCCCCGACTGCGGCGCGGTGGTCACCTTCTGCGGCACGGCGCGCACCACCTCGACGCTGCCCCACGAGATCCTCGAACTCGAGTACGACACCGACGTCGATCTCGCCGAGTCGCGCATCCGGCGCGTCAGCGCCGCGGCGCGCGAGCGCTGGCCCGTGGTGCGCGCGATCGCCATTCATCACCGCATCGGCGTGGTCCCCGTGCGAGAGCCCGCCGTCGTGGTGGCGGTGTCCTCGCCCCACCGGCGCGAGGCCTTCGAGGCCGCCCAGTTCTGCATCGACGCGGTCAAGCGCACCGTGCCCATGTGGAAGCGAGAGGTCTGGCGCGACGGATCGGCCTGGAGCCAGGAGGCCCAGGAGATCCTCGACGTGAGCGACTTGGAGGCGCCGTGAGCCAGGTCCTCCTCCTGGGTCCGGCCCACGAGGCGGCCGGTGTGCGCCGCGCGCAGATCGAGGGCGACACGCTCGCCGAGGTGATGGCGGCGGCGGTGACGCGGTTTGGTCCGCGCTTTGGCGAGATCCTCGCGATCAGTCGCCTGTGGGTGAACGGCGAGAGTGCCCCGCCGGATCAGGCGGTCGGGCCGTCGGACGAGATCGCGGTGGTGCCGCCGGTCTCGGGCGGGTGAGCGTCGTCGCGTCCGGCGAGTAGCGAGAGCGCGTGTTCGAGGACGGGCAGCACCGCGTCCAGGCACTCGAGCGCTCCCGTGGGAGAGCCGGGCGTGTTGAGGATCAGACAGGCCCCGAGGGTGCCGCAGCGGGCCCTCGAGAGCGCTCCGAACGGACTCGTTGCGCGCATGAGTTCCGCGAAACCGGGCGCCTCGCGTTCGATGACCGACGCCGTGGCCTCCGGCGTGAGATCGCGGGGGGCGAAACCCGTGCCCCCGGTCGTCACGACCAGTCCCGCGAATCCAGCGGTGAACTCGCGAATCGCGTCGGCCACCGACTCGACGCCGTCGGGGACCACGCGCTCGGCCACGACCTCGTAGCCCGCGTGCGCGAGTCGGCCAGCCAACGCCGGACCCGCGGTGTCGACGCGATCGCCGCGGGTCACCGAATCCGAGACCGTCAGGATCTTCGCACGCAACGTCACCCTTCGAGAGTAGACGCGTCCCGTCTGCGATCACCGGTCCACGGAATCGATTTGCTATGAAGGGATATGGACTCTGACGGGGACGCGGTCGCCTGGGCGAACGCGTCGGGACGCGTCACCATGCTCCCGGCGACCGCGCGCGCCATCGCCGCCAACGAGATGAAGAAGGGTGACGTCCTCGGCGCCGCGCGCTTTGCCGGCGCGCAGGCCGCCAAGGATGCCGCCTCGTATCTCCCCTTGAGCGACCCCGAACTCGTGAGCGGGGTCACGATTGACTTCACGGTCGAGGACGACGCGATCGAGGTGATCGCGCGCGTCGGAGGTGCGACCCCGATCGGCGCCCGGATGCACGCCCTGAGTGCGGTCACCGTCGCCACGCTGACGATCTACGACATGTGCAAGTCCGCGGACCGGACGATGACCATCGGTCCCGTCGCCCTCGACTAGCAGTTTGGCGCCATCGTCGGCGCAGATCGAGGCCGCAGCCCACCGAGATCGGTCGCGCAGCGGGGGATCCGGGAGCCGGGGGCCGACCGCGTCGATACTGGTAACGGGCACCGAGAGGAGAAGCCATGTCACCAGGTCGACGGGGATCACGCGACACGTGGGGCGGTCCGGGCGGAGCGGGTGGGGGCTGGTTCCTCGGCTTCATCGGCGCGCTCGTCTACTACCTGCACACCCATTCGGGCAGCCTGTGGCTCGTCCTCGTGGCGATCGGCAAGGCCCTGTTCTGGCCCGCGTTCCTCGTCTTCAAACTGCTCGGTCTGCACTGAGACGGGTCGGCGGTCTTCGCCTCGACCGTCCTAGGGGATCGTGGTCGCCGTTGACGTGGTTGTGGTTGGCGTCGTGGTCGTCGTGGTCGTCGTGGTCGTCGTCGTGACGACGTAGGCCGGAGAGCCCGTCCAGGCGAGGTGGCGACCCGTCGAGGTGTTCGCCACGCGAAGGCCGAGGCGGATCTCGCGCGCAAGGTTCAGAGCGATCTGCGCCGCGCCCACGATGGCGTTGGGTCCGTGGTCACCGAGGACCGCCGCGAAGACGGTGGTCGACAGGGTTCCGACGTGAAACACGATGGCCATGACGTCGCAGCCCCCCGCGAGGTCGGTATAGCCCGACTTCACGCCGACCACGCCCCCCTGTCCGACGAAGGGCGTGAAGGAGTTCAGGACACCGGCGACCGGCAGATGGATCGAGGACATCGTGACGATGCGCGCGACAATC
>JAJXXB010000026.1 GCA_021781315.1 Actinomycetes bacterium
GCGCAACGATCCCTCCTGCGAAGCGGCCATCATCGACGAGCTCATCGCGTTGATCACCGCGGCCGGCGGACGGACCCTCGCCCTCTTCACCAATCGTTCGGTGATGAACCGCGTCGCCGACGCCGTGGCCGAGCGACTCGCGACGCCGGTGCTCGTCCAGGGGACCCTGTCGCGCCAACGCCTCATCGCCGAATTCCGCGACTCGGTGTCGGCGAGTCTCTTCGCGGTCACGAGCTTCTGGCAGGGCGTCGACGTGCCGGGTCACTCCCTGAGCCTGGTGACGATCGACCGCCTCCCCTTTCGCGTGCCGGGCGATCCCCTCGCCGAGGCGCGCCGCGAGCGAGCGGCCAACCCCTTCTACGACGTCGACCTGCCGCGCGCGGCCATGCTGCTCGCCCAGGGCGTCGGACGCCTGATCCGCAGCGCCACCGACCGCGGCGTGGTCGCCGTGCTCGATACGCGCCTCGCCGAGGCGAACTACCGCGGCGCTCTCTTCCAGAAGTTGCCGCCCATGCGCCGCACGCGAGATCGACCCTTCGTCGAGGCGTTCCTGCGCGAGCTGGCCGAGGTCCATCCGGGTGATCCGGTAGTGGACTAGTATTTCACTAGTTTTTATAGTTTATAGGAGTTCGATGCACGTAGACCTGATCCTCGTCGCGGCCAGCGCGCTGGTGGGTCTGCTCCTCGGCATCACCGGCGTGGGCGCGGGCGCCCTGATGACGCCGATGCTGGTACTGCTCTTTGGTGTCGCGCCCTCGGCGGCCATCTCGGCCGACCTGCTCGCCACCCTCGTCATGCGTCCGGTCGGGGCGGCCGTGCACTGGCGCCGCGGCACGATCCGACGCGACATCGTCGGCCCGCTCTCGCTGGGCGCCCTACCCGCCGCGTTCCTCGGCACCTTCGTGATGCACGTGATGGGCACGTCCGGCGCGGCCGAGACGAACCTCAAGCGCGTCCTCGGCGGCGCGCTCGTCCTGGGCGCGGCGGCGATGACCGCGCGACAACTGCACGTGGTGCCGGTGTGGCGCGAAAGGTCGAAGCGCACCGGCCTCACGATCGCCGTGGGGGCCATCGGAGGCTTCATGGTGGGCCTCACCTCCGTGGGCGCGGGCTCACTCGTGATGGTGCTGCTCGTCGTGCTCTACCCCACCCTGGGAACGAGCGAATTGATCGGCACCGACCTCGCCCAGTCGATTCCCCTGGCGCTGAGCGCCAGCGTCGGAACGCTCCTCTTCGCCCACGTCGACTGGAACCTGACCCTCGCGGTCGTGCTCGGCGGCGTGCCGGCCATCTTCGTGGGCTCGCTCGTCGCGACGCGGGCCACCAGCCCGCTGCTGCGCCACCTGATGATCGGGCTCGTCGGACTCTCGGGGCTCAAGTACCTCGGACTCTCCGTCGGCGTCGTCGGCCTCGCCGCAGTCGCCTCGCTTCTCATCTACGCGGTCACGACGTTGAATCGACGTCGCGCGCGAAGCTTCGAGACCGCTCGTCAGTAGCCCAGGCGGTCGAGGATGTCGTCGTGCTTCTGCCAGGAGGGCTCGACGCGCACGCGCAGCTCGAGGTACGTGCCCTCGGGCAGCTGCTCGCGCGCCGCGATGCCCACCTCCTTGAGGAGCTGTCCACCCTTGCCGATCACCATCCCCTTCTGACTTTCACGTTCGACCAGGATCTCGACGGTGACGTGGGGCCACGCGAACTCGGTGACCCGGCAGTGAATCGAGTGGGGCAGTTCCTGGGAGGTCTTTCGCACCAGCTGCTCGCGCACGAGTTCGGCCACCCAGGTGCCCTCCTCGACGTCGGATACCTCGTCGTCGGGAAACAGCAACGGCGACTCGGGCATCGCGTCCTGCACGAAGCGGATCAGCTCGTCGATCCCGGCACCCGTGCGCGCCGAGACCGCGAAGTACTCGACACGTGCGGCGAGCGACGGGTCCTCGGCCACTTCCTCGACCGCGCGCTGGGCGGCGAGCAACTGTGCGAGGACGGCGTCTTTGCCGACGCGGTCGGTCTTGTTCAGCACGACGCACGGCTTCGCGCCGCGCCGCGCCGCGCCCAAAGCGATGCGAATGGTGTTCTCATCGCCCTGGCCGATCTCAGCGCCCGCGTCGAGCACCGCGAGGGCGACGTCGACGTCGTCAGCGGCCGCGCGGGCGGCCTCGTTGAGCCGACCGCCCAGGCTGGTGCGCGGTCGGTGCATGCCGGGGGTGTCGACGAAGATCACCTGGACCCCGTCTTCGGTCAAGATGCCGCGAATCGCCTGGCGCGTCGTGTGCGGCGTCTTGGCGGTGATGGAGACCTTGGTGCCGACGACGCGATTGAGCAGTGTGGACTTGCCCACGTTGGGTCGTCCCAGGATGGCGACGAAGCCGGCGCGGGTCACGACTCGACCTGCTCGACGCGAACCTCTTCGACCCGACGACCGTCCAGGCGCGTGACCGTCAGGCGGTAGTCGCGCGTGTAGAGCTGCTCGCCGACCTCGGGCACGCCGCCGGCGAGGTCAAGCACGAGGCCCCCGATGGTGTCCCAGCCGTCCTTGGGCAGCGAGAGGTCGTAGTCGAGGTTGGCGTCGTCGATGTTGAGCCGACCACTCAGGGTGATCGCGCCCATCGAGGCCGCCGCGACCGGCACGCTCTGATCGGACTCGTCGGTGATCTCACCCACCAGCTCTTCGAGGATGTCCTCGAGGGTGACGAGTCCGGCGGTCCCGCCGTACTCGTCGACCACGATGACCAGGTGGCTCTGGGCGTGGCGGATCTCGGCGAGGAGCGAGGCCACCCGCTTGGTCTCGGGCACGAAGTTCACCGGCACCGCGTGGGCGGCGACCGACTCCTCGCCGCGGCCCTCGTCGACCAGGGCCGCGAGCAGTCGCAGGTTCAC
>JAJXXB010000099.1 GCA_021781315.1 Actinomycetes bacterium
TCGCCGCGCCCCGCGGTGCGCTCGAACACCCACTCGAGCACGCGGCTGTTCTCGCCGTAGCCGGGCCAGAGCCAGTGTCCGTCGTCAGCCTTGCGGAACCAGTTGACGTAGAAGATCTTGGGCAGCTTGGACTCGTCGAAGCGATCGGCGAACGTCAGCCAGTGCGCGAAGTAGTCGGCCATGTTGTAGCCGCAGAACGGCAGCATCGCGAAGGGGTCGCGACGGAGGTTCCCGACGGCGCCCGTGGCGGCGGCGGTCGTCTCGGAGGCCATGATCGAGCCGAGGAAGACGCCGTGGGCCCAGTCGCGCGACTGGAAGACGAGCGGCACGACGCTGGCGCGACGGCCACCGAAGAGGATCGCGTCGATCGGCACGCCCGCGGGGTCCTGCCACTCGGGTGCGATGGCCGGGTCCTGGGCGGCCGGCGCGGTGAAGCGCGAGTTGGGGTGTGCGGCGGGCGTGCCCGTCTCGGGTGTCCAGGACCGGCCGCGCCAGTCGGTGAGGTGCGCCGGCGCGGGCCCCATGCCCTCCCACCAGATGTCGCCGTCGTCGGTGAGCGCGGTGTTGGTGAAGATAGTGTTCGCCTCGACCGAGTACATCGCGTTGGGGTTCGTGTCGAAGTTGGTGCCGGGCGCCACGCCGAAGAACCCCGCCTCGGGGTTGATCGCGTAGAGGCGCCCGTCGGGACCGGGCTTCATCCAGCAGATGTCGTCGCCGATGGTCTCGACCTTCCAGCCGGGCAGGGTGGGCACGAGCATCGCGAGGTTCGTCTTGCCACAGGCGCTCGGGAAGGCCCCGGTGACGTAGCGGGTCTCACCGGCGGGGCTGGTCAACTTCAAGATCAGCATGTGCTCGGCGAGCCAACCGGCGTCGCGCGCCATCACCGACGCGATGCGCAGGGCGAAGCACTTCTTGCCGAGCAGTGCGTTGCCGCCGTAGCCCGAGCCGTAGGAGATGATCTCGCGCGTTTCGGGGAACTGCACGATGTACTTGTTCTCCGCGTCGCACGGCCACGCGACGTCGGCCTGGCCGTCGGCGAGGGGCATGCCGACCGAGTGCAGGCACGGCACGAAGGTGCCGTGCTCACCCATGACCTCGAGCGCGCCCGCGCCCATGCGCGTCATGATGCGCATCGAGACCGCCACGTAGGCCGAGTCGGTGATCTCGACGCCGATGTGGGCGATGTTCGAGCCGAGGGGTCCCATCGAGAAGGGCACGACGTACATCGTGCGCCCGCGCATCGAGCCCGCGAAGAGGCCGTCGAGGGTCTCGCGCATCTCATCGGGGTCGCGCCAGTTGTTAGTCGGGCCGGCGTCGCCCTCGAGACGCGAGCAGATGAAGGTTCGGTCTTCGACGCGCGCGACGTCGCCCGGGTCCGAGACGGCGTAGTAACTGTTGGGTCGCTTGGCGTCGGCGAGCTTGGTGAAGGTGCCGTTGTCCACCAGCAACTGGCAGAGCGCGTCGTATTCCTCGGCTGATCCATCGCACCAGTGGATACGATCGGGTGTAGTGAGTGCGGCAACCTTCTCAACCCAGTCAATGAGTTGCTGGTTGCGGGTGGGGTACGACACGTGAGGCCCTCCGTAGTCTCTCCGTTGCCACTCGACAACGTCTTGGTGTCATGAACGCGACGGACGGCCCACCCGGTGTCCCCCTAGAGGGACCCGTACGCCGCGAAGACGACATATTGGAGCGTATCGCCGCCATCGTGGGTCGGCGCAACACGCCCGCCGGCGAGGTTCACGTTGGTGACGACGCGGCGGTGCTGCTGCCCTTCGTGGGCCAGACCCTCGTGAGCACCGACACCGCGGTGTGGGGGGTGCACCTGGACTCGACCCTCTTCCCGCTCGAGGACCTCGGGTTCAAGGCCGTGGCCGCCGCGGTCTCGGACCTCGCGGCGATGGGCGCGCGGGCCCGGGCGATCGTCGTCGCGGTGACGGCCCCGCCGGGCACCGACCTCGAGGAGCTGCACCGGGGCATCGCCGACGCCGCCAGTGCGACCGACTGTCCCATCGTGGGCGGGGACCTCAGCGTCGGGCGTGACGTGGCGGTCGCGGCGACCGTGCTGGGCGAGTGCCCCGGCAAGGGTGCGGTCCTGCGCAGCGGGGCCAAACCGGGTGACAAGATCCTGGTCACCGGCCCCCTCGGCCGTTCCGCGGCGGGGCTGCGCCTGCGCCGGGCGGGGGCGGGACTCGACCACCCGCTCGTCGTCGCCCACCGGCGACCCTGGCCGCGCCTCGCCGAGGGCGTGGCGGCGCGCAGCGCCTCGGTGCACGCGATGATGGACGTGAGTGACGGGCTCGCGCTCGACCTGCACCGGCTGTGCGACGCGAGCGGTGTCGGCTTTGCGCTCGACGAGGTGCCCGTCGCCGAGGGCGCGACCGCCGACGAAGCGCTGAGCGGCGGGGAGGACTACGAGTTGCTGATCGTCACCGACGACGCGGCGCGACTCGGACTGATCTTCCACAGCCGGGGGCTCGCGGCACCGATACCGGTGGGGCGCATCGTCGCCGATCGGGCGACGCGAACGCTACGGGGTGAGCACCTCGAACGCCGAGGCTGGCAACACAGCCTGTGATCAGGCGTTGGTGACGCGGCGGGTCGGCTTGGTGACCTTGCCGGCGCGCAGGCAGCCCGTGCACACGTTGAGACGCTTGGGGGTCCCGCCGACCAACGCGCGCACGCGCTGGATGTTCGGGTTCCAGCGGCGCTTGGTGCGACGGTGCGAGTGGGAGACGTTCATGCCAAAGGACGGCTTCTTGCCGCAAATCTCGCAGACTGACGCCATGATGAACTTTCTCCTTACGCATTCGCGGCGCCGACGGCCGCGAGTGAAAACCGAAGAGCCATTGTAGCATC
>JAJXXB010000016.1 GCA_021781315.1 Actinomycetes bacterium
CGTGCGCAAGCCCTTCAGCCTCGAGGAGCTCTTGTTGCGCGTGGCCGCCATCCTGCGCCGCACCGCCGGCACCGACGACGAGGTCCGCCTGCGCTGCGGTCCCCTCACCATGAACGTGGACCGCCACGAGGTCACCTACGGCGAGGAGCTGATCGAGGTCTCGGCGACCGAGTTCCGACTGCTCGAGGTCCTGCTCGCCCACAAGAACCGCCTGCTCACCCGCGAGCAACTGCTGCGCGACGTGTGGGACATCGACTTCGACTCCGACACCTCGGTGCTCGACACGTACATCTCGTATCTACGAAAGAAGATCCACCGCGAGGGCTTCGCGCCGATCACGACGGTGCGCGGGGTGGGATTCAAGCTGGTTGACGCCGCGGGGCAGTGAAGCTCTCCACACGCCTGACCATCCTGCTGATGGTGATCACCGCGCTGGTCGCCCTGGCGGTGGGCACGTTCGCGGTCTCGGCCTCATCTCGCGCGCAGTACGCGACGCTCGATGACTCCATCAACGCGGTCGCGGCCTCCGGTGAGGGCCACCCGCTCACCGCTCTCACCAACGCGCTCAACCTCGTCCAGCAGGACAACCTCGACCTGACCCTCGACGTCGTGGACTCCACCGGCGCGGTCACCCAGATCTCCTCGAGCGAGATCCCCCTCACCGCCAAGCCGACCCTCGCCAACGTCCAGAGCTCGCTCACCTCGATTCGCACCGCGGCGAACTTGCCGGGCTTTCGCTTCCGGTCCCTGCCCGTGGGCGGCGGCGCGTACCTGCTCATCGCGGGTTCGACCGCGACCATCGCCGAGCACGTCCACGAGGTCGTGATCCGCACCGTGCTCGTCGGCCTGCTCGCGGCTCTGCTGATCGGCGTGCTCGCGCGCCTCGCCATGGCGCGCGAGCTCGCGACGATCCGCCGACTCATCACGTTCGCCACCGAAGTGGCCGAGGGCGACCTCGACGACGCGGTGCCCCCGGCGACGGGCAGCTCGGACGTGCGCGAGCTCCAGCGCGCGCTCGAGCACATGGTGACCTCGCTGCGCGCGACGATCGACGCGGAGAAGCGCAGCGCGGCGGCCATGCAGCGCTTCATCGGCGACGCGTCGCACGAGCTGCGAACGCCACTGACCGTCGTGACCGGCTACGCCGAGCTGCTCGCGGGCGGCCGGGCCGACGAGGAGCAGCGCGCGCGGGCCCTCGAGCGCGTGCGCAAGGAAGTCGCGCGCATGGACGTGCTCGTAGCCGACCTTCTCTTCCTCGCCGAGGTGGCCGAGGTGCGCGGGCGCGGCGAGACGCTGATCAACGCCAGCGAGGTGGTCGCGGCCGCGGTGCACGACTTCGCGATCGACCACCCCGAGCGCGACGTAGCCCTCGACATCGCCGAAGGCGTGCGGGTGAGAGGGCGCCTCGACTTCTTCGAGCGACTGCTCAACAACGCCTTCGCCAACATCGCGCGCCACACCGAGGCGACCGATCCCGTGCGCGTCACCCTCGCGCGCGAGGGCGCACGCGTCACCCTCGACGTCGAGGACGGCGGCCCCGGCATGCCGCTCGACGCCTACGGGGTCGCGCCGGAGGAGTTCCGCCGCTTCGACCCCAGCCGCTCGCGCACCTCGGGCGGCTCGGGACTGGGCATGAGCATCATGGCCGACGTCGCGGCGTCGATGAACGGCTCGCTCGCGACCTCGCGCAGCGACCTGGGAGGACTACGCCTGCACTTCGACTTCCCCGCGGGCGCCTAGCTCGCGGGTCCGGCCTTGTCCAGGTTGGCCCGACGGCGCTCGAACTCCTCGTCGTCGATCTCGCCCTTGGCGTAGCGCAGGCGCAGGGCCTCGAGGGCCGCGCTCGAGTGGGCGCTCGCACTCGCCCCGGGCAGCTGTCCAGCGCGCGAGTTGGAGTAGTGGCGCACCGAGGCGACGATGCCCCAGACCAGCAATCCCCAGAACAGGACCATCATGAGCATCATGAAGATCCCCCAACCGCCGGGACCCTCCTGATATTGCCATCCGTACATACGGACCTCCTTCGTCCCCCACTCGCGACGCTACCCCCGAAGCAGAAGAACACCCTAAGAACGCCGTGAAATCTGCTGCTACCGTGGCGACGATGATCGCCCGCTTCTCTCTCACCGCGCTCGACTGCCCCGACCCGCTGGCCCTGGCCGACTTCTACTCGCGCCTGACCGGTCTGCCCGTCGAACCCCTCGGCGATATGAAACCCGAGGACATCTCCTGGATCGAGCTCGTCGCCGAGGCCGGAGCCACGATCGCCTTCCAGAAGGTCGCGAACTACGTCGCGCCCACGTGGCCCGAGGGACCCGTGCCCCAGCAGGCCCACCTCGACTTCAACGTGACCGACCTCGACGCCGGCGAGGAGTTCGTGCTCTCCCTGGGCGCGACGAAGGATCCGTTCCAGCCCGGCACGACCTTTCGCGTCTACCGCGACCCCGTGGGTCACCCCTTCTGCCTCGTCTGGTGGCCGCGTCCCGAGGGGATCTGAGACTTTTAGGCTGGGGCGATGACCACCCCCCTGAGAGTCCTGGGCACCTCGTGGTGCTCGGACTGCACGCGATCCAAGCGCTTCCTCGACGACCACGATGTCGCCTACGAGTGGACCGACATCGAGAGCGACGAGGCGGCCGCGCGCGAGGTCGAGGCCCGCAACGACGGCCGTCGCGTCGTGCCGACGATCCTCTTTGACGACGGGACGGTCCTGGTCGAGCCGAGCGACGAGCAGCTCGCCGACGCCCTCGGGATCGCGCTTTAGCCTCGCCGGGTCCCAGCCGATAGACTGAACCTTCGCGCCTCGGGGTCTCGATCCCGGGGTCCGAGGACCTGTGGTGCAGCTCGGAGTGCACG
>JAJXXB010000034.1 GCA_021781315.1 Actinomycetes bacterium
CTCGAGCGCAAGTGGCCCTATCTCGTCCAGGGCGACGCGATCCTTCGAGTCCACGTCGGTCGCAGCGACGACACGCGCTTTGCCGCACTCACCGACGAGCAGCTCGTCGAACGGGTGACGAGCGAACTCGCCACGATCCTGGGATCCTTTCCCACGCCGTCACAGGCCCTCGTACGCCGCTTCGAGAACGCCCTGCCCCAGTACCTCGTCGGACACGAGACCCTCGTGGCGGCGGCCAAGGCCGCCGCGGCCCCGCGACACCTGGCCCTGGCGGGTAACGCCTACGACGGCGTAGGCATCCCGGCGTCCATCGGATCCGGTCGCCGCGCCGCCCGCGAGGTACTCGCGAGCCTGGACTAGCGAGCCGGGACGAGCGACGACCCCGACCACGGGCCGGGCCGCCAAATCAGCTCGCGTTTCACGCCCTCAGAATTTGCGCAATAAATGGTTGCGCGAGGGAGCGCGTTGGACTACCTTGTTGTGCAACCAAACATTGCACTAAGGGGGACTCATGGAGTACGCACGCATCGAGCGCTCGATCCACATCGACGCGACACCCGACGTCGTCTTCGACGTCATCACGAACCCGGCGCACATCCGCGAATGGTGGAACGGCGCCGACTTCAGCGCGGAGGCGTCACCGGGCGCCACCGGCGAGCTCGTCTGGGGCGAGCGTGGCCGCGCCGATTCCCACGTCGAGTCGATCACCGTCGTCGACGCGATTGCCCCGCGGCTCTTCTCATTCCGCTGGGTCTCTCCCCACGGCGACGTCGCCACGACCGCCAATTCGCTGCTCGTCACCTTCGAACTCGTCGCCGAGGCGGGCGGCACCACGCTGCACATGACCGAGAGTGGCTTCCGCGAGAAGGGCTGGGACCAGGCGGTCATGCACGAGGCCTACCGCGACCACGTGCGTGGGTGGGACCTGTACGTGCCCGCCATCGGCGAGTACGTGGTCCGGCTCAAGGCGTCCGCGTGAACACCACGATCGACGACGAACTGTGGTCGGCCATCGGTGAGCCGACGAGGCGTCACCTGCTCGACCTGCTCGTCAGCGACGGCCCGGCCACGGCCACCTCGCTGGGCGAGCGTCTGCCCGTCACGCGCCAGGCGGTCGCCAAGCACCTGGAGGTCCTCGGTCGCGTCGGGCTGGTCCACGTCGCATCGGCCGGACGCGAGCGACGCTACCGCGTCGACGACGCCCAACTCGCGCGCGCGAGCGCCCAGCTGGCCGAGGTTGGCGCGCTCTGGAACGCTCGCCTGGCGCGCATCAAGGAGATCGCCGAAGCCATCCAGCGCGATCGCGACGACCGATCAGACGCCTTGGAGGTCTAGGACCGTGCCCGACATCGTCCATCGCGTGGGCGTCGCCGCGCCGATCGAGAACGTCGTCGACGCGTTGAGCACGATCGAGGGGATCGCCGGCTGGTGGAGTGACGTCGCGCGCGGCGACGCCGGCCTCGACGCGTCCTTCGAGGTGGTCTTTGGAAACGACGCCCTCGAGATCCGCGTGCTCGAGCTCGAGTCACCCACCGGCCTGGTGTGGGAGGTGACGAGGGGGCCGGCCGAGTGGATCGGCACGCTCATCACCTGGGAGCTGCGCGCCGAGGACGACCAGACGACGATCCTCTTCGCTCACCGTCACTGGCGAGAACAGGTCGAGTTCATGCACCACTGCTCCACCAAGTGGGCGACGTTCCTGATGAGTCTGCGCTCGCTGGTCGAAACGGGCCGCGGCGCCCCGTACCCGCGCGACGTGAAGATCGGCAACTGGGGCTAGGCCTGAACCGTCACTGGTAGTAGCCGGAGTGGATGTAGATGCACGGCACGCCCTCGGCGACGTACATCGCGTGGTTCTTCGGGTCGTCGTCGAGGGCGAGGCGCACGTCGAGTCCGTGCGCGGTCAGATCCTTCACCGCGGCCCGCTTGAAGTCGTCGACGCCCGAGTAATCCCCGTACTCGCGCATGATGAGCAGGTCCCAGCGCAGCGAGTAGCGCTCCAGCCAGGCCAGCGTGTGGGGCCGTACCCGCCGGGGCCGACCCGTCAGCAGGACGATCGTGAGGTCGGCGTCGAGCAGCTCGAGGAGGCGCTCGATCTCGGCGATGACGGGGTCGTCGCCGCAGGCGTCGAAGAAGCTGCGCCAGTCGCCCCAGTCGAGGTAGTGCTGGCGTCCGGCGGCATCGGCCAGCACGCCGTCGATGTCGAAGATGACCGCCGGGCCGCGTCGCGCTTCGTCGCGCCAGTACCAGTTCTCGCCGAGATCGTCTGCAGTCATGAGCCGGCCCTCCACTCGGGCCACATCTGAGAGACTAGGCGCCGTGGGAACGAGCGAACGTCTGACGGTGCCGATCCCCTTCGGTCACCACGTCTATGTCGTGAGCGACCTGTCGATCTCACCCGAGTCACGCCCCGACAGTCGTCCGTTGCGCGAGTTCGTCGATCTCCTCGGCGACATCGACGACGCGGCGGTCGTCGTCGTCGCCGGCAACCTCTTCGAGCCGGGCAACGCCGACCCCGCGGCCTACGTGGCCGCGACGTGGTCACGATTGGGCGCGCTCGCCGACGCGCTGCGCGGCTTCGCCGGGGCCGACGAGCACCAGCTCTTCGTCCTACCCGGTGGTCACGACGCGAGCTTTCTCGACCACCCCGCGGTCGTGGCGTCACTCACCTCGCTCGGGGTCACCCTGGCCCACGACCTCGTCTTGCAGATCGCGACCGCCAACGGCGTACGCGACATCGCGGTCGCCGCCGGACAGTGCGACGTCGACGTCTCGCGCGCCGACGAGACCGAACGCCGCGACGCGCGCCGCCTCGAGGACCCACCGGCCCTCGAACGCTTCGCCGCGAGCCGC
>JAJXXB010000032.1 GCA_021781315.1 Actinomycetes bacterium
GACCACGTAGGTTCCCAGCAGGTCCGGTCGCGAGGCCGCGTAGCGCAGCCCGAACGCCATCTCACTCGCGTGGGTGTCGCGCTCGCCGGCCAACGCCGGCGTCGCGGCGAGGCCGGCGAGCAGGCTGAGCGACACGCCGAAGGTCACCACGTTGCCGGCGTAGACCGCGGCCGGGCCGAGGGCCACGGCGGCGAGTCCCCCGAGCGCCGGACCCACGATCGAGGCGGTCGTGTTCGAGACGCTGGCGAGGGCCGCCGCGGCGCGCTGGAGGTCGTGGGCGACGAAGTGCTGCTTGAGGGCCTCGACGCTGGGCCGTTGCAGGCTGGCGAGGGCCGCCATCACCATGGCGTCGACGTAGAGGACCCAGGTCTGGGGATGCGAGAGGCGCGCGTTGACCAAGAGCACGACCGTCGAGAGCATCAGGGCGGCCTCGGTCACGAGGATCAGCCGGCGCCGGTTGAGCCGGTCGGCGAGCACCCCGCCGTAGAGGCCGAAGAGGATGAGGGGCACGACCTCGACGAGCCCCAGCGCACCGACCTCGAGGGGCGAGTTGGTCATCTGCTTGAGCTGGTAGGGCACGGTCACGTAGGTCGCCTGGCTGCCCAGCGCCGTGACCAGGCCCGCCACGTAGAGGCGCCGGTACTCGCGCGCGCGCAGCGGCGCGAGGTCGATGCCGCGCGCCACTAGTCAGGGGGGCCGGCGACCCAGCCCCGGGCCGCGTCGTAGTGGCGCAGCACGCGCGCCGGCACCCCGCCGAGGACGACGTGGTCGGGAAACGTGCCGCGCACCACGGCGCCGGCGGCGACCGTCGTGTTGCGCCCGAGCGTGGTGCCCGGCAGGATCACCACGTTGGCCCCGAGCCAGCTGCCCGAGCCGATCGAGACCGCCTTCTCCACCGGCGTCTGCCAGCCGACCGGCGTGTCGGGGTCCTCGTAGGAGTGGTTCTGATCGGTGATGTAGACGTAGGGTCCGGTTTGGATCTCGTCGCCGAGCTCGATGCGCCAGTGGCCCACGACGTGAGAACCGCGCCCGATCACGCAGCGCCGCCCGATGCTGACCACCGGGCAGGTCAGCATCTCCTGGTCGGGGCTGATGCCGGCACTGAGACAGACGTTGGGCCCGATCAGGGTGCCCTCTCCGATGGCGAGGTAGCGCTCGTTGTAGATGACGCCCTGGGGGGCCATCAGGGCGGCCCCGGCGCCGAAGTAGTGGAACTGGCGCGCCCAGGGATCGTCGGGGCCGACGGTGGCGACCTCGTTGAGGTAGCGCCGCGTGGCGCGCACACTCGCCCCCAGTGCCTGTCGGGCCGCCTGTCGCCACTTCACCTGGGCCACGCTATCGCGGCGTGCCCGCGCGGCCGGGACCGAGGCGTCGACGGCCGGCGGCGATTCTTCGCCACTTCTTAGGGTGGCCTCACGTCGCTCTCGCACGACCTTCCTAACGTGGATCGTGATGCACATGTGGCGCACCGTCGTTCCAGGTTCGCGTCGCGTACGCGTCGCCCTCGCCACCACGCTCGTCGCGGGCGCTCTCGCGAGCGGCCCCGCCCTCGCCGGCGCCACGTCGGCGCGCGTGGTCGACGCGCCGACTCCCCTGCACTCCTTCGTCTCCAACGCCCACGTCGCCTGGCGCGGTGTCGGCCGACCGGTGCACGGCGCGCGCGCCGTCTACGTGACCAGCCTGCAGATGCCCGACGGGCCCCCGCGCGCGGCCGGGATCGCCTGGATGAACACGCGTCTGCTCGCCGCGCGGCTCTACTCGGGCAGCCTGTCGCCGGGCGGCGTCTCCTGGCACTACAGCGCGCCGATCGCCACGTCGGCCGCGCGCACGTTGGTGGCCGCCTTCAACGGCGGCTTCCTGATGAAGGACTCCCACGGCGGCTATCTCAGCGAGGGCCGCCTGGTCGCGCCGCTGCGCGTGGGCGCGGCGTCGCTCGTGATCTATCGCAACGGGGACGTGACCGTCGGCCAGTGGGGGCGCGACGTGACGATGAGTCCGGCGGTCGTCGCGGTGCGCCAGAATCTCACTCTCCTCGTCGACCACGGTCGTCCGGTCGCCGGGCTGCGGCCCAGCGACGTGCTGACCTGGGGGATGAGCCTGCACCAGGTGGTCAACGACTGGCGCTCGGGCCTGGGGGTCACCGCGAGCGGCAACCTCGTCTACGTCGCGGGACAGCTCAACATCGTCGACCTCGCCCACACGCTGGTGCGCGCCGGGGCGATCCGCGCGATGGTCCTCGACATGAACCCCCTGTGGCCGGTGTTCGCCACGTACTCGCCGTCGACGCCCAACGGCCTCGCCGCGCCGAGCAACGGCACGACGTTGCTCGCCTCCATGTACCAGACACCGGCGCGCTTCTTCCAGCCGACCTACTCGCGCGACTTCATCACCATGTCCGCGCGCTAGGCGTGCGGCTCGGCGTCGAATCGCCGCGCGGCGACCACGAGGCCCACGGCGCCCCAGAGCGCCACGACCCCGACGTCGCTCCAGTTGAAGGCCGTGCCGAGGAAACCCGACTGCATGCCCGCGGCGAAGTGGCGCACCGGGAAGAACTTGCCGACCCACACGATCCACGTCGGAGTGTGATCGCCCAGCGGGATGAAGATCCCCGAGAGGAAGAGCAGCGGCATGATCGTGATGTTCACCAGTGCCGGTGCAGCGTCGGCGTTGGGGATGATCGAGCTGACCGCGAAGGCCAGCGCGCTGAAGCTCAGCGCCCCGACGAAGAACATCGCGACGAAGCGCGCGAGGGCCAGACCGGTGGGCAGGTCGGCCTGGTAGAAGACGCGGCCGAAGGCCGCGGTGAGAACGACCAGTAGCGCCGCGACGGCGAGCGCGTGGATCACGCGC
>JAJXXB010000230.1 GCA_021781315.1 Actinomycetes bacterium
CGATGCTGAGCTCGGCACAACTGGCGCCGAGCACCCACCACGAGTTCTCACTGGTGAGCTGGCGCACCAGCACGGTCGTAATCGGTCCGGTCGCCGTGGTGCGAATGGCGACCTCCCCGGAGCGGGTGTCGCCCTGGGCGAAGGGACTCGCGGTGACCCCACGCATGGCCAGCACCGCGTGCGCGAAGCCGATAGCGGCCGAGACCGGGGTGGGGTAGCGCAGGGACGACTGCGCGCTCGGCCAGACGGCGACCCAGGTGGGATCGGGTACCGACGTCGTCGAGGTGGACGGCGCCGCGGTCGTGGTCGTGACCGGTGCCGCCGAGTGGACGGCGTAGCCCGCGGCGAAGCCCGCCAGGGCGACGATCACCACGAGCATTACGACCAGCGGCCACCGACGCGAGCCCATGAGCCGACCGTAGGCCGAGTGTCGCGCGCCGTCCAATCGAGCGCGAGCGCCGAGGTAACGTCACGACTATGGAGCGTGCGCGGCGTAGCGCGGGTCGCTGGCGGCTCGCCGTCGGCGGGTAGCCAGTGGGCCACGCCGCCGCCTACCTCTACTCACTCGCCATCGGGCTGCTCGTCGGCCTCGAGCGCGAGCGCAGCCACCGCGGTCAGGCCGGCCAGGCCTACGGGATCCGCACCTTCGCTCTCGTCGCGCTCGTGGGCACGCTCGCGACCGAGGCGGGCCCGGTCGTCGTCGGGGTGGCGCTCGCCGGCGTGGTGGCACTGCTCGTCGTCGGGTACCGGCGCACCAACGAGGCCGACCCGGGCACGACGACCGAGGTCACCGCGATGGCGACGTTCCTGCTCGGCGTGCTCTGCTACCACGACGCGGCGCTCGCGGCCGGCATCGCGATCGGCGTGGTGGCGCTGCTGATGAGCAAGGCCCGCCTGCACCGGTTCGTGCGTGACGTCCTGAGCGACGCCGAGCTCCAAGACGCCATCAAGTTCCTGGTGGGTGCCTTTGTCATCCTGCCGCTGTTGCCGCGCCGCGGGGTCGGCCCCTACAACGTCCTCAACCCGTCGCGGATCTGGTTGTTCGTCGTGGTGCTCACGGGCATCTCGTGGGTGGGCTACATCGCCGTGCGCCTGCTCGGCGCCCGGCGGGGACTGCTCGCCACGGGCCTCGCGAGTGGGTTCGTCTCGGCGACCGCGGCGACGGCCGCCATGGGTCGCGCGAGCCGCGAGCCCGCCAACTATCCCGCGGCGCTCGCCGGCGCCCAGGTCGCGAGCGTGGTGACCTACTTCGAGCTCGTCGCCATCATGACCGTCGCCAGTCCGTCACTCGCCTGGCGCCTCGTCCTGCCCGCCCTCGTCGGCGCGCTCGCGCTCGGCACGGTTGCACTTCTCGGCGCGCGCCGCGCGCCGGCACGAGCCAGCAGCGGGTCGGCCACCGCGACGCGTGTCGTGACACTCACCCCGGCGCTCGTGCTCGCCGCGATCCTGACCGGCGCGCCCTTCGTCGCGCGCTGGGGCGTGCAGGTCTTTGGCGCCCGCGGTGGCGTCGTCGCCGTGGGCGTGGCGGGACTCGCCGACGCCCACGGCGGCTCGCTCAGCGCGGCGACGCTGTTCGTGAAGGGTGCCATCGACACCGACGTCGCCCTGTTCGCGATCGGGGCCGCCATTACGGCCAATACCCTCGTCAAGTGCGTCGTTGCCTACGTGGCCGGCGGCGCGCGCTTCGCGCGGCGCTTCAGCCTCGGGGTGCTCGGCTCACAGGCCCTCTTCCTCGGGGCACTCGCGATCGAGGTGGCGGTTCGCTAGCTCAGTAGCTGTAGGCGCCGGTGGTCGTGGTGACCGCCTTGGTGCCAAAGCGCGCCACCGAGAAGCCGGCGACGCCCTGGCCGGTGATCAGGCCGGGCTTCTTGTCCGCGAGGAACAGGTACAGCGGCTTCTTCTTCCAGGTCACCTGGAAGGTGCCGTTGGAGCGGCGGAACTCGCCGATGTACTTCACGCCGCGCCCGATGGGCACGATGCCCTTCTTTACCGTGAGAGCCGGCCACGCCGCGAGGCAGGTGCCGTTGCAGTTGGAGTGGTTGGGCCGGTCGGCGCTGTAGGTGTAGAGGGCAAAGCCCCGCACCGTGACGAGGTACGTGCCGTACTTGGGGCTGTGGCGGGTCTCGACGGCGACCTGGTGGCGCACCGCGCCCAGGGCCGGGGTCGCCAGGATCATCAGGCTCGCGGCAATGGCGAGCGCACTGGAACGGATCGTACGGTGCATAATCGTCCTTTCGAACGGCACTTGCGCTACGTCGGCATCGTAGGGTCGCCCCCCGCGAAATGGCCCTCGGGGGGTTTCGCGCCTGTGAATTTCTTATGCGGTCAAGTCGTCCAGGCGCGCCCGCACGGCCTGATCAAGGGTTGTGACCGCCGCGACGTTCGCGCGCACCTGCTCGGGGCTCGAGGCGCCCGCGATGACCGAGGCGACCTCGGGGTGGCTCACCAGCCAGGAAAACGCGAGCGAGAGGATCGGCACGTCGATGGACGCCGCGTACTCGAGCAGGGTGGCGACCTTCTGCTGGAAGGCGTCCGAGAGCCAGTGGACGCTGCGCTCGGGGGCCATCATCGACAGGCGCGTCCCCTCGGGGATCGGCTCGCCGGGGCGCACCTTGCCCGTCAAGAGCCCGTTCGCGAGCGGGTAGTAGGGCAGGAAGGCGAGGTCGAGCTCGTTGCAGGCATCGAGCACGCCGTCGTGCTCGACCTCGCGGGCGAGCAGCGAGTACTGGTTCTGGATCGAGACGAAGGCGGGGTGCTCGCCGGCCGCTTCGCGGGCCTCGCGCAGCTGGGGGACCGACAGGTTCGAGCAGCCGATCTGGCGGACCTTGCCCGCATCGACGAGCTC
>JAJXXB010000268.1 GCA_021781315.1 Actinomycetes bacterium
CTCTACCTGGCCGCGGCCGGTGTGGGCACCATCGGCATCATCGACATGGACGTGGTCGACGCGTCGAACTTGCAGCGACAGGTCCTGCACAACATGGACCGCATTGGCATGCGCAAGGTCGACAGCGCCAAGGCGACGTTGACTGCGATCAATCCCGACCTGACGGTCAACACCTACGACGTGCGCCTCGGCGCGGACAACATCCTCGACATCATCGACGGCTACGACGTCATCGTCGACGGCACCGACAACTTCCCGACGCGCTACCTGGTCAACGACGCCGCGTTGCTCAAGAACATCCCGGTCGTCCACGGCTCGATCTTCCGCTTCGAAGGTCAAGCGACGATCTTCAGCCCCTACGTGGGCCCGTGCTATCGCTGCATGATCCCCGAGCCGCCGCCGGCCGAGCTGGCGCCCAGTTGCGCCGAGGCCGGCGTGCTCGGCGTCCTGCCGGGCATCGTGGGCTCAATCCAGGCCCTCGAGACGATCAAGCTGATCCTGGGTCTCGGTGACCCCCTGATCGGACGCCTGCTCACCTACGACTCGATGGACGAGAGCTTTCGCACCTTCCGCGTGCGCCGCGACCCCAACTGCCCGGCCTGTGGCGAGAACGCGGGTCCGATCGTGATCGCCGAGTACGACGACCTCTGCATGCCCCACGTGGCGGTGGGCGCCTAGACCCTCACCACCAGCGTGTTGGCGAACTTGTCGTGCAGCGTCTGCTTGCGCGCGTCAAAGAGCGGGAAGAGGCAGTCCACGAGCGCGATGACGGTCGGAATCGCGGTGTAGGACGTGGGTAACGTCACGTCGAGCACGCTGTAGAAGGCGACGAACCCCCAGCGGCGCAGCGCCTGGCTGCTGGTGATCGCCGCACCCGTCAACGCATCGCGCACCGCGGTGTCCACGACGCGGTTGCCGATCGTCTGGCCCTTCACTGAGGCCAGGAAGCGCACCATGTAGGTCCCCTGGACCGCCAGGGCGGCGAGTGCGCCGACGTAGCGCCCCGCGAAGTCCGAGACGAGCAGGAAGACGATCGAGGAAGGGATGAACAAGAGCAGGTTGTCGACCACGGTCGCCCCGACCCGTCGCCACCAGCCCGAGAGCGCCACCGCGCTCGTGGGCGCCGCGACGGGGGTCCCGCAGACGGGACAGAAGGCGCCGTTCACCTCGCTTCCGCACTGGGCACAGTTCATCTGACCATTGTGGTCGCTGCGGCCATAGGTCCCGGTGATGCTGGGGCGGGGGGCGACCTAAATTGGCCCCATGGCGGAAGAGCGGATGACGGATTCGGGTATCGAGATTCATCCGGTCTACGGACCCGACGACCTCGCGGGCTTTGACGAGGTAACGGCCCTCGGTGCGCCGGGTCACTACCCCTTCACCCGGGGGGTGCATCCCACGATGTACCGCGGCCGTCTCTGGACGATGCGCCAGTACGCGGGCTTTGGAACCGCCGAGGCCACCAACCAGCGCTTCAAGTTTCTCCTCGGAGCGGGTCAGACGGGGTTATCGTGCGCGTTCGACCTGCCGACGCAGATGGGATTCGACGCCGATCACCCGCGCGCCGAGGGCGAAGTCGGCAAGGTCGGCGTCGCGATCTCCTCGATCGACGACATGCGCCTCCTCCTCGCCGACCTGCCTCTCGACGAGGTGACCACCTCGATGACGATCAACGCCACGGCCTCGACGCTCCTCTTGCTCTATCAGCTCGTGGGCGAGGACCAGGGGGTCGCGGGCCAGCAGTTGCGCGGGACGATCCAGAACGACATCTTGAAGGAGTACGTCGCGCGCGGCACCTACATCTACCCGCCGCGGCCGTCCATGCGCCTGATCGTCGACACCTTCGCCTACTGCGCGAAGGAGATGCCCCAGTGGAACACGATCTCGATCTCGGGCTATCACATCCGTGAGGCCGGCTCGACCGCGGTGCAGGAGATCGCCTTCACGCTGGCCAACGGCGTCGCCTACGTCGAGGCCGCTCTGGCGGCGGGCCTCGCCCTGGAGGACTTCGCACCACGGCTCTCGTTCTTCTTCAACGCGCACAACAACCTGTTCGAAGAAGTGGCCAAGTACCGCGCGGCGCGGCGCCTCTGGGCCTCGATCATGGCCACGCGCTTTCACGCGACGGATCCCAAGGCGATGATGCTGCGCTTTCACACCCAGACCGGCGGCTCGACTCTGACCGCCCAGCAGCCCGAGACCAACATCGTGCGCGTCACCGTCCAGGCCCTCGCCGCGGCTCTCGGCGGCACCCAGAGCCTGCACACCAACGGCTTCGACGAGGCGTTGGGCCTGCCCACCGAGCGCGCGGCGCGCCTGGCGCTGCGCACCCAGCAGGTGCTGGGCTACGAGTCGGGAGTGGCCGACACGGTCGATCCGCTCGCCGGCTCCTACTACGTCGAGGCACTCACCAACGAGGTGGAGTCGCGCGCCCGCCAGTACCTGGCGGCGATCGACGAGCGCGGGGGAGCGGTCGCGGCGATCGAGGCGGGCTACATGCAGAACGAGATCGAGACGGCCGCCTACGAGTTCGCCCGGGCCGTGGATCGCGGCGACAAGGTCGTCGTCGGGGTCAACCGCTTCGCCGACGGCGAGTCAAACGCTCCCGAGGTCTTTCCGATCGACCCCCAGAACCAGCTCGACCAGGTGCGCCGCGTGCGAGAACTCAAGGCCACGCGCGACCAGAGCGGCGTTGACGCGGCGCTTCGCGACCTCGAGACCGCCGCGCGTGGATCGGCCAACGTGCTCTATCCCATGAAGGTGGCCCTCAGCCGGCGTGCGACGCTCGGCGAGGTGTCCGACGTCCTACGCGGCGTCTTCGGCGAGTACCACCCGCAAGGCTAG
>JAJXXB010000031.1 GCA_021781315.1 Actinomycetes bacterium
CGGCTGGGATTAGAAACGTGGTGGTGGGGAACTCCGATCGTGACTTCGTCGCGGCGCTCGACACCGCGGACCTGGCGGGGCCCGTGGGAATCGCGCCGCGCACCTACTGGGTGGGCACGATGCTCGAGGGCGTCTCCTTCCAGAGCCACACTTACTTGATCGAGCAGGGCGACCAGTCCGTCCTGATCGACCCGGGCTCGGCGCTCGCGGCCGAGGCCGTGATCGAGAAGGTGAACGCCGTGGTGGGGCTAGCGCACGTGCGCTGGCTCGTGTGCTCGAACACCGACCCCGACGTGGTGGGCGGCCTGGACCGCTTGGTCGAGGCCGGACTGCACCCCGAGGCCGCCCTCGTCACCCACTGGCACGACGAGATGCTCCTGGTGCACACGGGCACGCGCGTGCCCTTCTGGCGCGTCGAGGAGCACGACTGGCGACTCGAGCTCGAAGACCGCGCGCTGCGCTTCGAGGCGATCCCCTACGCGGCCTCGGCCGGCGCCTTCGCCACCTTCGACGAAGCCTCCGGCGTGCTCTTCTCCTCGAACCTCTTCGGCGGTTCGACGACCGAGCGCGCCCTGGTGGCGCGCTCGATGGACTACTACGACGCGATCCGCCCCTTCCACCAGCACTACGTCCCCGGGCGCGACGTGCTGGCCCACGCGCTCGGTCGCCTGCGCGCCCTGCCGGCCACGTTGATCGCCCCCCACCACGGCCAACTGGTGCCCCAGGAGTTGATCGCGCCGCTCTCGGCGCGTCTGGAGAGGCTCCAGTGCGGGCTGGTCACCCTGGCCGACACCGACCCGCGCGTGCGCTTCCTGCTCGGGGCCAATCAGACGATTCACCGGGTCCTCGACGCGCTCGTGCACGAACAGCAGTTCAGCGACGTGGTGGCCTTCCTTCAGTCCCTCGCCCAGCGATCCGCCGGGGCGAGTGGACTCGAGTTGTGGGCCGGGACGCGCGACGCGCTGTTGCACTTCGACGCGAGCGACGGCTTCGTGGGCCGGCGCGACGACCCGCCCGAGGATGTCGTGGCGGTGCTGCGCGGCACGCCCCCGCCGCGGGGTAACCGGCTGATCCTGCCGATCGTGACCTCGGAGAGCTCTCAGATCGAGGGCGCGGTCGTGCTCGTCTACGACGCGCCGGTCGAGATCGACGAGGAGGTCCTCGCCGTCGTCGAGGAGGTGATCGGGCTGATCGGGGTGGGTCTCGAGCGCGAGGTGCTGCGCCGCTCGACCGACATCGAGCTCGCGATCTGGCGCCGACGCGCGGTCCTCGACGCCCTGACCGGACTGCACAACCGGGCCTCGCTGTCGGACTCGGCGCGGCGCATGGCGGCCTTCGACGAGCAGCTGGGTACCCCCCAGATGGCGGCCGTGATGGTCGACATCGACCACTTCAAGGCGATCAACGACACCTACGGGCACCTCACCGGCGACCGGGTCCTCCAGCACGTCGCCCACGCGATCACCGAGTCGGTGCGCCCGAGCGATCTGATCTTTCGCTACGGCGGCGAGGAGTTCCTGATCCTGCTGGCCCACGTGGACCCGGCGACGGCGCGCCAGGCCGCCGAGCGGATCCGTTCGCGCATCGCGGTGCCCTTGGAGAGCTTTTCGATCAGCGTGAGCGTCGGCGTGGCGAATCGCGTGGCCGGCGAAGGCCACGAGAGTCTCATCGAGCGCGCCGACCAGGCGCTCTATCTCGCCAAGAGCCGCGGGCGCGACCGCGTCGAGGTCCTCTAGTACGCGTCGAAGCGGAATCCGGCCGCGAAGACTGCCAGGCACGCCGCCACGACGTCGGCGTCGTAGAGCCGACCGGCACCGTGGCGGATCTCGTCGAGGGCGACCTCGATGCCCAGTCCCGTGCGGTAGGGACGGTGGTGCATCATGGCCTCGACCACGTCGGCCACGGCGATGATGCGCGCCGGCAGGATGATCTCCTCACCGACGAGGCCGCGGGGATAGCCGGAGCCGTCGAGGCGCTCGTGGTGCGAGTAGGCGACCTCGGCGAGCGGCCAGGGCAGGGTCGCGCCGGCCAGGATCCCCGCGCCGACGTCGGGGTGGGTCTTGACCAGTTCGAATTCGAGCGCGCTGAGTGAACCGGGGCGAGTGAGGATCTCGGTGGGGATCGCCGTCTTGCCGATGTCGTGGACCTCGCCGGCCTGGGCGATGAGTTGGACCAGCGGCTCGTCGAGCCCCAGGTGGCGTGCGATCGTCGCGCCGAGGGCCGCCACTCGTGACTGGTGTCCCGCGGTGTAGGGATCGCGCGTCTCGGTGATGCGTGAGAGCACCCCCAGGGTGCCGTCGAGGGAAGCGGCGAGTTCGGCGATCGTGCGGATGTGGGCGATCGAGTACTCGACCTCGCGCACGACCGTCTCGAGCTTGCTCAGGATCTGGTCGTTGAAGGCGAAGATGTGCCGGTCGTAGACCGCGAGCATTGAACTCTCGCCGTTGGGCGAGAAGGGGATCGTCACGATCGACTCGAAGCCGAATTCCGTGGCGCGCTCGCGCCAGGGCGCGAAGCTCTCATCGGCGTCGACGTCGTGCACCACTCGTGTTTCACGAGTTCGCAGCGTCTGGCTGGCCGGTCCCCGGCCGGAGAGAGTGCTGGGCAGTGACGAGAACTCGAGGCCGTCCAAGTAGGAGGTCTCTCCCGCGGCCGCGACGATCCTGACCGTTCCTTCCGTCGGGTCGGGGACGGTGCCGACCCAGGCCAGGGCGTGGCGGTCCGGGGCGACGAGGGCATCGCAGAGATGCTCGATGATCTCCTGCTCGGAGGTGGCGGTCATCGCGAAGTGGTTGACCTCGCTGACGATCTCGAGCAAGCGAGTGTGGATCACGGTGTTC
>JAJXXB010000133.1 GCA_021781315.1 Actinomycetes bacterium
GGCCTTGCCACCAACGTCGCTGCGATCACCTGGGGTGACGCAGACGCCGTGGCCGGCCTCGCCGGCGAGTACGGCGCGAGCACCCTCTACAGCGTGGGCGACCTCGGCGGCGCCCTGCCCGGCGCCGCGGTCGCCAGCGCGATCGCGTCCCTGGTCGAGACCCACGGCGCGCCCGACGCGATCCTCATCCCCACCAGCTACGACGGCCGCGACGTCGCGGGACGCCTCTCGGCCAAGCTCAACCGCACGGTGCTGACCAACGTGACGGGACTGACCGACAACGGCGGGCTCGAGACCGAGCACCCGATCTTCGGCGGCACCCAGTCGGCCTTCGCCCGCTTCACGGGCGAGGCGCCGGGCATCGTCGTGGTGCGCGCGAAGTCCTTCGCCGCCGAGTCGGCCGGCGGCCCCGCGGCGACGATCGTCTCCGCGCCCGTCGGTGACCTGGGCGCGAGCGGCGCCGCGCGGGTGCTCGCGAGCCACGTCGAGGAGCGCACCGGTCCCCAGCTCGAGGATGCCGCCGTGGTCGTCTCGGGCGGGCGCGGCCTGGGCAGCGCGGACAAGTACGCGATGATCGAGGAGTTGGCGAGCCTGCTAAAGGGCGCCGCCGGCGCGAGCCGGGCCATCGTCGACGCGGGCTGGGTGCCCTACTCGCGCCAGGTCGGCCAGACGGGAAAGACCGTCAAGCCGACGGTGTACCTGGCGTGTGCGATCTCGGGCGCGACCCAGCACATGGTGGGCATGAAGGGCTCGAAGAACATCGTGGCGGTCAACAAAGACCCCGACGCCCCGATCTTCCAGATCGCCGACCTGGGCATCGTGGGCGACGTCAACAGCGTCCTGCCGGCCCTGATCGAGGCGCTGCGCCAGCGGGCCTAGCCCGATCCGCTCCCCGCGGCCGGGTCCGTAGGCTGACACCATCGTGAGTGAGACCGACATCACCGGGCGCCCCGAGCGGCGCGGCTGGATCCTGGGCGTCCTCGCGACGACCCAGTTGATGGTCGCCCTCGACGCCACCGTCATCTCCATCGCCCTGCCCCAGGCGCAGCGCTCGCTCGGCTTCTCCTCGGCCAACCGCGCCTGGCCGGTGACGGCCTACGTGCTCGCCTTCGGCTCGCTGCTCCTGCTCGGTGGGCGCCTCGTCGACCTGTGGGGGCGGCGCACCACCCTGATCGTGGGGCTCGTGGGCTTCGCCGCGGCCAGCTGGGTGGGTGGCGCCGCGGGGAGCTTCTCGACCCTGGTGTGGGCGAGGGTCCTCCAGGGCCTCTTCGGCGCGCTGTTGGCCCCGGCCACCCTCGCGACGCTCTCGACGACGTTTTCCGAGCCGCGCGAGCGGGCCCGGGCCTTCTCCCTCTACGGCATCCTCTGGGGCTCGGGGGCGGCGCTGGGGCTCTTGCTCGGGGGGGCTCTCACCCAATGGGCCTCGTGGCGCTACTGCCTCTACGTGAACGTCGGCTTCTCGGTGCTCGCCCTGGTGGGCACGGGCCTGGTGATCGAACCCGGTCGCGACGAGGGTCGCACGCACCTAGACGCCCTGGGCATACTGCTCGCGAGCGCCTCGTTCTTCTTCGTCGTCTTCGGCTTCAGTCACGCGGTGACGACCGCCTGGGACGATCCGGTCACCGCGACCTCGCTGGTGGCCGGCGGCGTGCTGCTGCTCGCCTTCGCGATCTGGCAGCGGCGCGCGCCCTATCCGGTGGTGGCGCCGCGCTTGATCGCCACGAGAATGCGCGCGGGTTCGCTGCTCGCCCTCTTTCTCACCAGCGTCGCGGTCTTTGGCGTCTCGCTCTTTCTCGTCTACTACCTCGAAGGCACCATCGGCTACTCGCCGCTGCGCATCGGCGTGGCCTTCATCCCCCTGGTGGCGGCGACCGCCTTCTCCTCGTCGCTCGCCAGCGCGCGCCTCCTCGCCCAGGTCGGCCCGCGACCGCTGGTGCCGGTGGGCATGGTGTTGGCGACGCTCGGCATGGTGCTCTTCACCCGTCTGACGCCCACCTCGGACTACTTCTCCTCGGTGATGCCCGGGCTACTCCTCACGGGCCTCGGCCTAGGACTCATCGTGGCCCCGGCGATCGCGACGGCGACGTCCGGGCTCGAGCGCCGCGACGTGGGAGCGGCTTCGGCGCTCGTGGTCGCGGCCCAGCAGATCGGGGCCTCGATGGGTTTGGCTCTGCTCAACACGATCGCCGTCTCGGTCGCCACGCGCGCCGTCACCCACGGCGCCAGCGCGACGCTCGCCAACCTGCACGGCTACGCCGTGGCGTTCTGGTGGGCGGCGGGCTTCTTCGGGGTCGGCGCGCTGGCCTCCTTCGTCGTGCTCGAGTCCGGTGCGGTCGAGGCGCCCGTGGGCGACGAGCTGGGTCAGCCGGTCGAGCCCATCTAGATGAGCGGCCAGGGATAGGGCGGGTAGTCGCCGTCGGGGTCGGGGTCGGGGAAGTGACCCGCGCCGAGCAGGCGCTGGGCGCGGGTCAGCACGCACTCGAGCTCGTCGCCGACCAGCATCGCGGCGAGGCGCGACGCGTCGCCCTCGAGCAGTCGCTCCAGGTCGGCGGTGACCTCCTCGCCGAGGGGCTCGCCGGCGAAGTCCCAGATCACGGTGCGCAGCTTGTCGTCGCCGTGAAAGCACAGGCCGTTGTCGATCGCCCAGAGGCGGCCACCGTCGAAGAGGATGTGCCCGGCCTTGCGGTCCGCGTTGTTGGCGACGACGTCAAAGGCGGCCAGGCGGGCGAACCACGCCACGAAGTCGGGACGATCGCGCAGCGTGAAGTAGTGCTCGTCGAAGGCGTCCTCGATCCACCACTGCAGCGAGCCCGGTCCGAAGGGGGCGTTCTCGCGGGCCA
>JAJXXB010000086.1 GCA_021781315.1 Actinomycetes bacterium
TCGTCGACGAGCGGGCCCAACCACTGAGTGGATCGACCACAACGGCGATGGTCGCCTCGGTCATGCTCGAGCGCCACCCCGGCGCGACGATCCTCTACAACCTGATCTGCTCGCGCGCGGTGCCCGAGGTCATCGACGAGTGCGGGGGAGTGGGCGTGCGCACGCGGGTGGGGCACAGCTACATCAAACAGGTCATGGCCGACACGGGCGCGGTCTTCGGCGGCGAGCACTCGGGCCACTACTACTACCGCGACAACTACCGCGCGGACTCGGGAATCATCACCGCCATGGTGGTCCTCGAGCTGTTGAGCCGCCAGCGTCGACCCCTCTCCGAAGTGGCGGCGCCCTTCGTGCGCTACGCCAGCTCGGGCGAGATCAACACCCGCGTCGACGATCCCTCGGCCGTGGTCGCACGGCTCACCGAACGCATGCGCGCGTCCGGCACCAACGTCGACGAGCTCGACGGGCTCACGGTCGAGTACGACACGTGGTGGTTCAACCTGCGACCCTCCAACACCGAACCCCTGTTGCGCCTCAACGTCGAGGCCGAGGACGCCGCGGCGTGCGAGGACCACGTCGCCGAGGTGCTGGCATTGATCAAGGAGATGGCGTGAGCCTGGATTCGTTCTTGCTGGAATTGCTCGAGGACCCGATCGACCACGGGAACCTCTACTACGTGGCGCACAAGAACGTCCTCTACAACCCGCGTCGGCGCGTCGCCTACGAGGTCCGCGGCTCGATCCCGGTGATGCTCGACTCCGAGGCGCGCCCGGTCGACGAGGTCGAGCACGAGAGTCTCACCGGCGACCCGTCCGGGGTCTGGACGGGCGCGCGCGCCTAGTTGAGGCGCTCGACGATCATGGCCATGCCCTGGCCGCCGCCGACGCACATCGTCTCCAAGCCGTAGCGCAGTCCCCGGTCCTCGAGGCCGTTGATCAGCGTGGTCATGATGCGCGCCCCGGTCATGCCGAAGGGATGGCCCAGTGCGATGGCCCCGCCGTTGACGTTGAGCTTCTCTAAGGGGATGTTGAGGTGGCGGGCGCTGGGGATGACCTGGGCGGCGAAGGCCTCGTTGATCTCGACGAGGTCGATGTCGTCCATGGTCAGTCCGGCCCGGGCGAGCGCCTGACGAGAGGCCTCAATCGGACCGAGCCCCATGATCTCGGGGTTGAGAGCCGATACGCCGCTCGAGACGATGCGCGCGAGCGGCGTGATGCCGAGGGCGCGCGCGCGGGTGTCGCTCATCACGACGACGGCTGCCGCGCCGTCGTTGAGAGGGCAGGCATTGCCGGCCGTGATGGAGCCACCCTCGCGAAACACCGGCTGGAGGCTCGCGAGCTTCTCGAGCGTGGTGCCGGCGCGCGGGCCGTCGTCGGTCGTCACCACGACGCCGTCGGGTCGGGTGACGGGGATGATCTCGCGCTCGAAGAATCCGTTGGCCTGACTGGCGACGGCGAGCTCCTGGCTGCGCAGGGCGAACTCGTCCATCTCAACGCGGCTCACGTTCTCGAATTCGGCGACGTTCTCGGCGGTCTGGCCCATGGCGATGTAGACGTCGGGCAGTCCCGGTGTCGGCGTCCACGGCTCGCCTCGGCGTTCCGAGCGCGAGGCGGTGCGCGCGATGGCCTCGGCGAAGAGCGGGTTCATCGCCTTGCCGATGTCCGAGGCGCCGTTGGCGAACCGCGAGACCGTCTCCACCCCGGCGGCGACGAAGACGTCGCCCTCGCCGGCGCGGATGGCGTGGGCCGCCATACGAATGGTCTGCAGCGACGACGAGCAGTAGCGGTTCACGGTCACGCCCGGCACCTGGTCGAGGCCGGCGAGGATCGCCGCGACGCGCGCCACGTTGAAGCCGGACTCGCCGGCGGGCTGGCCGCAGCCGACGATGAGGTCCTCGACCTCGGCCGGGTCGAGTTGGGGCACCTTGTTGAGGACCTCGCGAACGACGTGGGCGGTCAGGTCGTCGGGGCGAAGGTCAACGAGAGACCCCTTGAAGGCACGCCCGATCGGCGTGCGTCCGGTGGCGACGATGACGGCTTCGGGCATGGGTCCTCCTCGTGGTTACCGCTGCGTAACCCGTGAGCCTAGTGGGCGCTAGTGAGCGTCGAGGGGCCCGGCGTCGCCGAAGCCCTGGCGGATGCCCTGGCCCGCACGCCGGGCCAGCTGCTCGGGCTCGAAGAGCATCCAGTAGGCGTTGCGCGCGTGGCTGCGCGAGCGGTTCTCGAACACGCTCGCCAGTACCGCGGGGTCGTCGGTCTCGTCCTCGTGGACGAAGACCTCGAGGATGGGCGTCGAGGTCAGCAGTTGCGCCTGCATGATCCCCAGTGAGGCCTCGTGGGCGCACTGCTTGTCGATCGGCGCACTGCCGGGCATGCCCAGCGCCACCACGATGTCGCACTTGTCCTTCTCGATGAGGTTCTTCGCGGCCACCGCCAGGTCCTTGAATCCGGGCACCGTGGCGCTGATGACCCGAAAGGTCGAGTTGTAGCCGGGGCACTCGGACAACTCGGCGCGGGCCGCCCCGCCCATGTCGTAGCGGGCGAACATCGTGTCGACGACCCCGATGCGCTTGAGTTTGGACTTCTTCTTTGCCACGCGACTCCTCTCGGGGCCAGTGTAGGGTCAGCGCGGTGCGAGGCCCGCGACGGCCTCTGCGAGGTCGACGCCCCAGGGGATGACGGCGAGGGTCGGCACGGCGACGCCGGCCTCAACGTAGCGCCCGACGTGCTCGCGGCACGCCTCGTAGGAGCCGTGGATGATCAGCTCGTCGACCACCGCGTCGGGGATCGCGGCGTTGGCGGCCTTGCGATCCCCCTGGGCCCAGGCGTCCCA
>JAJXXB010000183.1 GCA_021781315.1 Actinomycetes bacterium
AGGATGTGCTCGGCGCCGCGGCCCTGGTGGGTCGGCACGAGCTCCTCGTAGCCGTAGACCTCGCGCACGGCGTCCTCGAGGTGGTAGTACGACCGGCTCCCGGCGTAGGCCTCGTCGCCGAGCATCATCGCGGCCCACTGGCGGTCGGACATGGCGTTCGTGCCCGAGTCGGTCAGTAGGTCGATGTAGACGTCCTCGGCGCGCAGCAGGAAGGTGTTCCAGCCCGCGCTCGCGATCGCGCGCTCACGGTGCTCGCGCGTGGTCACCGTGATCGGTTCCACCATCTTGATGCGAAATGGTTCCGCCCAGCTGCGAGCGCGCACCGACTTCGAGTCACCGTCCACCATGACCTCCTCTCGGGTCAAGGGGCTCAGTCGCGACCCCATTGACGCAACACTTCTTCATCCGCGAGCGTAGGTCGGCCCGATGCTCGCGGCGTGGTGACCAAAGTCCCGGCCAACCGCCGCGCTACGACTGGTGCACACTGCACCAGTACGTCGTTCGCCCACCGACCGTGTCGACGCGCATCGCCGCGCCGTCGCGCGGGCACAGGCCGCCGGGGAACCGCGCCTCCATATGGTCACCGGTGTGAGAACCGCCCCGGCGCCCGAGGGTGCGCATCGTCTGAGTGAAGGCTCGGTACAGCGCCGTTCGCTGCGCGGCGTCGAGGTGACCGACGGGGGTTCGCGGATCGATGCCGGCGCGAAAGAGCATCTCGTCGGCGAGCAGGTTGCCGACGCCGGCGATGCGCGACTGGTCGAGCAAGCGCGCCTTGATCGCGGGGCCGTCGCCGCGCGCGGCGAGGGCCGCCTCAAAGTTCGGCCGCGAGATGGCGAGCGCGTCGACCCCGAGCTCGTCGAGGTCGGGGTCGATCTCGACGCGCGCGAGCCGGCGCGGGTCGTGCACCACGAGTGAGCGTCCGTCGGCGAACTCGAGACCGGCGCGTACCCACTGCGCGCGGTACTCGTGGGGGCCGTAGAAGAGTCCCTCGAGGCCGGCCTCGCCGTCGAGCAGCAGCACCCCGGTCATCCCGAAGCGCAGCGCCAAGGTCACCCCGTCGGTGCCGAGAATCAGGAGCTTGCCCCGCCGCTCGGCGCGGGTGATCGTGCGCCCACGCGCGGCGCGCGCCCACGCGCTGGGCGACGCGAGTTTCTTCGCCGCGTAGGCGTCGGCCCACCCGCGCGTGACCGTCGCGCCGACGACGCGCTCGGCGAGTCGCCGGTAGGACTCGATCTCCAAGACTTCAGGCACCGCGACAGGGTAGCGGGAAGCGAGGGGTGCATTACTAGCATGATGGGATGGTCGACAAGCCCCAGTGGCGCGAGCTCTTCAGTGAAGTAGTCACCACCGGACTGTGCACGGGCTGCGCGGCCTGCATCGTCGCGTGCCCCCACGACGTGCTCGACTACGACGACCACGACGGGCACTACAAGCCCTGGCACCTCGACATCGACGGCGGGCGCGAGGACTGCACCCACGGGGTCAAGGGCTGCACGATGTGCACGCGCGCCTGTCCGCGCTTTCGATCCTGGGAGGGCGAGATCGACGTCCACCGGGTCGGGCGCGAGCGCACCGAGGACGAGGTCTACGGCATCGGCGACGTCGTGCTCGCGCGGGCCCTCGACCCCGAGGTGGCCTCGACCGGTCAGGACGGCGGCGTGGTGTCGGCCATCTTGCTCTACGCGCTCGAACACGACCTGATCGACGCGGCGTTGGTGAGCGCCACCGACGCCGCCACCTGGCGCGCGCAGCCGGCGGTGGCGCGCACGCGCGCCGACGTGCTCGCCACCGCCGGCTCGCGCTACACCTACAGCGCCAACCTCCTCGCCTACCCCGAGGCCGTCGCCGCGGGCGCGGAGCGCATCGCACTGGTCGGCATGGGTTGCATGGCCTCGGCCCCGGGCGCGATGCAGGTGCGCAAGGCCGGCAAGATCGCGCGACGGCTCAGCCTCACTATCGGACTGCTGTGCTCGAAGACCTTCGACGACCGCATCTTCGAAGAGCTCTTCGAGGCCAAGTACGGGCTCGCACGCGAGGACATCGTCAAGATGAACATCAAGGGCGTCTTTCAGATCTGGACCCGCGACGGCGCGCTGCACGAGGTGCCCCTGAAAGAGGCCCACGCCTACACGCGCGAGGGCTGCGTGCAGTGCCCCGACTTCGCCGCCGAGCACGCCGACATCTCCGCGGGGGGCATCGGAGCCTTTGGCGACTGGACCCTCTTGATCGTGCGGACCGACCTCGGTCGCACGCTGCTCCAGGGCCTGCTCGACGGCGGGCGCGTCGAAGTGCGCCCCGGCGACGACGACCCGGGCGCGGTCGCCCTGCTCCACAAGCTCGCCCAGGTCTCGCGTCGGCGCTGGCCCGAGTCGGCCGACCCGAAGCCCGGACGGATACCGGTGCGCTCGTGAAGCGCACCGCCACAACGGTGCTGCTGGTGCGCCACGGCCAGACCCCGACGACCGGTTCGGTGCTGCCCGGGCGCGCGCCGGGACTGCACCTCTCCGACCGCGGCAGGGCCCAGGCCGAGCGGGTCGCCGCGCGCATCGGCGAGCTCGAGGTTGCGCCGGTCGCCATCTACAGTTCGCCCCTCGAGCGGGCTCGCGAGACCGCCGCGCCGATCGCTCGCGCGCTCGGACTTCGCACGCGCGCCGAGCGCGGTCTTTCCGAGTGCGACTTCGGTGCCTGGACCGGCCAGTCACTGTCGCGACTGCGCCGCACGCGCGAGTGGCGCGCCGTCCAACACGCCCCGAGCACGTTCACCTTTCCCGATGGCGAGTCCTTCGCCGCGATGCAGCGGCGAATCTGGACGACGATCGAGCGACTGG
>JAJXXB010000089.1 GCA_021781315.1 Actinomycetes bacterium
GGTCGAGTTCGTTGAAGATCGTCTTCTTCACGTCCATGTCCTCGACGACCGACTCGATCACGAGGTCGCAGTCCGCGAGATCGGCGAGACTGGAGGTCGCGCTCACGCGCGAGCGCAGGGCCGCGGTGTCCTCGGCGCTGCGCTTGCCCTTGTCGACCTGACGGGCCAGGGACTTGTCCAGGCTCGCGAGCATGGCCTCGGCCGAGGCGAGGGAGCGGCTGCGCACGATGACGTGGGCGCCGGTCGCGGCGACCACCTCGGCGATGCCGCTGCCCATGATGCCCGAGCCGAGCACGCCCACGGATCGCAAGTTCATCTCCGAACATTACTGGCCGGTACCGGACGCGGTGCGAGACTGGAGGCGTGCCCGCGACCACCCTGTACTGCGGATCGCTCGGCGCCTTCGCCGACGCGCTCGCCGACGAGACGCTGATCTCACTGGCGAGTGGGGCCGACGTGGTGGTGATCCCCACGGCGGCGGCCTTCACCGGTGCCCTGGCCGCGTCCCTGGAGATCGCCCACGCGCTCGAGGACCGAGCCGCGGTCGAGACACTCATGGCGATCGACCGGTCGGGCTGCGCGGAGGCCTACTTCGCGCGGCGCATCGGCGAGGCCGACCTCGTCGTTCTGGCCGACGGCTCGGCGCTGCACGCGCGCACGACGTGGCGCGAGACACCCGTCGGCGAGGCGCTGCGCGTAGCGCGCCGCCTCGTGGCGATCGGCACGGTCGCTGGCGCGCTGGGCGACGTCATGATTGATCCGCGCGGTGGCGCTCCGACCACCGGTTTGGGATACCGCCCCGGCCTCGTGGCGACGACGCCCGCCAGCGACGAGCAGCTCGCGCGCACCCGCCAACTGCTCGGTGACGACTATGTTCTCGCGGTGCTGTCGCCCTCGGGCGTGGTCGTCGGCATCGACGGCGCCTGGCGGGTCGCGCGCGGTGAGGTCACCGTGACGCGAGCGAGCCTCGAGGTGACGCTCTAGGCCTCGTGGATGGTGACCGACTCGATCACCACGCGCTCCTTTGGTGCGCCCGAGGGCGAGCCGATGTCGTTGATGGCGCTGACCACGTCGAGTCCCTTGACCACCTTGCCGAAGAGTGAGTAGAGCGGGGGCAGGCGTACGCCGTCGGGTCCGGAGATGACGAAGAACTGCGAGCCGTTGGTGTTCGGCCCGGCGTTGGCCATCGCGAGCGAGCCCAGCTCGTAGCGGCCGGGCTTGGGCAGCTCGTCGTTGAAGCGATAGCCCGGACCCCCGGTGCCGGTGCCGGTCGGGTCACCACCTTGGAGGACGAAGCCCGGGATGACCCGGTGAAAGACGATGCCGTCGAAGTAGTGCCAGCGCGCGAGGAACACGAAGCTGTTCACCGTGACCGGCGCGGCGAGCGGGTCGAGCAGGATCTCGAGTGTGCCCTTGGAGGTGACCATCGTCGCGGTGTAGGTGCGCTGGGGATCGATGATCATCGGCGGCGCCTCACTGAAGCGCTGGCGGGGCTCGCTCGAGCCGTCGGGGTTGGGCAGGTCGCTCATATCAACTCACTTTCAAGAGGTCGACGACGAAGACCAGCGTGTCGTTGGCGGCAATGCCCGCGCCCGGCGACTGGGCGCCGTATCCCAGCGAGGGCGGGATGATCAGCTCGCGCCGACCACCGACGTGCATGCCGACCATGCCCTCATCCCAGCCCTTGATGACCTGACCGGCGCCGAGGGTGAAGGTGTAGGGCTGACTGGTCCACGAGGACTGGATGACCTTGCGGCTCGAGTAGGTCGCGAGCACGTACTGCACCGTGAGCTTCGAGCCGATCATCGCGGGCTTGCCCCCGCCCTGGATGAGGTTCGAGACCTCCATCGACGTGGGCGGGTTGCCCGCGGGCACGATGACCGTCGGCGCTGTGCCGAACTTGCCCGCCGGCGAGGGTGAACTGACCGGGGCGAAGGTGGTGGGCACCGTCGTGGCCGACGACGCCGCGGTGGTCGTGGTGGCGGACGACGCGGTCGTCGTGGTCGTCGCGCCGGCCGCCGTGGTGGTGGTCGTCGGGGTCGAGTTGCCGGAGAAGAGGTAGGCCGCCGAGATGACGACGACGACTGCGACGACGCCCACGATCACGGAGCGACGCATGGTGCGCCGGCGCTTCGCCTCGCGCTGCATCTGCTCGATCTTTTGGCGTCGGGCCGCCTTCTGCCGTTCTCTTTTCGCTGTTGCCATGGGTGCGACACTAGCGGCCCGCCTGGGGCCAATTGGCCGTCAGGTAGTTTTGACCCATGGCCCTCGTTGTTCAAAAGTACGGCGGCACCTCGGTAGGTGACCCCGAGCGAATCCGCGCCGTGGCCGAGCACATCGCGCGCACCCGCGCCGCCGGCAACGACGTCGTCGTCGTGGTCTCGGCCATGGGCAAGTTCACCGACGAGCTGATCCGCATGGCTGACGAGGTCTCGCCCACGCGCCCTCCGCGCGAGCTCGACATGCTGCTGACCTCGGGTGAGCGGATCTCGATGGCCCTGGTCTGCATGGCCCTCGCGGCGCTCGGCGTGGACTCGGCGTCTTTCACCGGTTCCCAGGCCGGCATCATCACCGACACCGATCACACCCGCGCCAAGATCCTCGAGATGCGCCCGGACCGGATCCGCGAGGCCCTCGACGACGGACTGGTGCCCGTGGTGGCCGGTTTCCAGGGGGTCTCCACCGAGCGCGACATCACGACGCTGGGCCGCGGGGGTTCCGACGTGACCGCGGTCGCCCTGGCGGCGGCCCTGAAGGCCGACGTGTGCGAGATCTACACGGACGTCACCGGCGTCTTCAGCGCCGATCCGCGCGTCGTCTCGACG
>JAJXXB010000167.1 GCA_021781315.1 Actinomycetes bacterium
GCCATCTCCAAGCTCCTCCTCGCCGAGGGCGTCGGCGACATCATCGGCGTGAACCGCCACGGCATTTTGGACCCGGCCGACGAGCGCCTCGACAGCGAGCGCCGCTGGCTGGCCGAGCGCACGAACGAGCACGGGCGTCGCGGGGACCTCGGCGCGGCCCTGGCCGGCGCGGACGTCTTCATCGGGGTGTCGGGTCCAGACCTCGTGAGTGAAGAGCAGATCATCTCCATGGCCAAGGACTCGATCGTCTTCGCCCTGGCCAACCCGGACCCCGAGATCGACCCCGTCATCGCGCGCCGCCACGCGGCGATCGTGGCCACGGGCCGTAGCGACGAGCCCAACCAGATCAACAACGTCCTCGCGTTCCCGGGGATCTTCCGGGGCCTGCTCGACGCCGGCGCCCAGCACATCTCCGAAGAGGTGGAGATCGCGGCCGGTCGGGCGATCGCCGACGCGGTCAAGCCCAGCGAGCTCTCGGCGGACTACATCGTGCCGACCGTCTTTAATCCCAGCGTGGTCAAGGCCGTCGCCGCGGCGGTGGAAGAGACGGTGCGCGCCTCGCGAGAGGCACACTAGTGATCTTGCGCGCCGCGGCGCTGCAGATGTCCTCGAGCACCGACGTCGGCGCCAACGTCGAGAGCGCGCTCGCTCTCGTGCGCCGCGCGCTCGAGGCCGGGGCGACCTACGTCCAGACGCCGGAGTACTTCAACTACCTAGGCTCTCCCGCGGGTCTGGCCGCGGTGGCCGAGCCGGTGCCCGGCGCGACCACCGAACTCTTCGGCGCCTTGGCGCGCGAGGCGGGCGCCACGATCCACCTGGGCTCGATGGCCGAGCGCGCGTCCTCGGGCAAGTTCCACAACACGAGCGTGGTGATCGGGCCCGACGGGCGGGTGCGGGCGACCTACCGCAAGATCCACCTCTTTGACGTCGCGGTGAGCGGGGCGGTCACGTCACGCGAGTCCGACGCCGTGGTGGCCGGCGAGGAGATGGTCCTCGCGAGCGTCGACGGGGCCACGGTGGGACTCTCCGTGTGCTTCGACGTGCGCTTTGGCGACCTGTATCGACGCCTCGCTCGCGCCGGCGCGCAGGTCCTCGCCGTGCCCGCGGCCTTCGCCGCCGCGACGGGGCGCGCCCACTGGCACGTGCTCGTGCGCGCGCGGGCCATCGAGAACCACGCCTTCGTCGTCGCCGCCGCCCAGGCCGGCTCCGGTGGGCCCTTTGAGACCTACGGTCACTCGCTGATCGTCAACCCCTGGGGCGAGGTGCTCGCCGAAGGTCCGGGCGAGGGCGAGGCGCTTCTGGTGGCTGATCTCGACCTCGCCGAGGTGACCCGCCGACGCGAGGAAATCGCCGTGCTCGCGCTCGCGCGACCCGACGTCTACGCGACTGACGTCGTGCTAGACACGCACCATGATCCACGTTGAACGCCGCGGGCACGGCCCCGCCCTCGTCCTCGTCCACGGCATCACCGAGTCGCACCACTCGTTCGATCCCCTCTACGACGCGCTGGCCTCTTCTTATGACGTGACCGCGATTGACCTGCGCGGTCACGGCCAGTCCACGCGCGAGGGCCCCTTTGACGTCCTCACGATGGCGCTTGACCTGCGCGGGGTGCTCGAGAGCGAGGCGCTCGCCGACGCCGTGCTGGTGGGACACTCCCTCGGGGGCACCGTCGTCTCGGTCGCCGCGGCTCTCGGGCCGGTGCGCGGGATCATCAACATCGACCAGTCCATGGACCTCGCATCGTTCCAGTCCTCGCTGCGCGCCCTCGAGCCGATGCTGCGCGCGGACCAGGCGAGCTTCGAGTCAGCGATGGCGATGGTCTTTGACGCGATGCGCGGCCCTCTCTCAGACGAGGAGTGGGCGCGCCTGACGGGACTGCGCCGCTACGACCAGGAGGTGGTTCTCGCGATCTGGGACGGGGTGTTCGCCCTCAGCGAGGACGAGCTCGCGGCCATGGTGCGTGGACTGTGTGCGTCGATCAGCGCGCCGTACCTGTCACTGCACGGGACCGATCCGGGCGAGCACTACGAGGCGTGGCTGGCCGAGCTCGTGCCCTCGGCAAGCGTCGAGCGCTGGGAGGGTGCGGGACACTACCCGCACCTCGTGGACCCGTCTCGCTTCCTCGCGCGCGTCAACGAGTTCGTCGCGGGGCTCTAACTGGCGAGTCGTCGCTCGCGCGACGATACTGGCCCCATGACCTACGACGCCGCCCGTCGCGACCTCGCCGACTGGCGAGACGACTACCCCGCGAACCCCTACGACGCCGACGACGCGCTGCGCCGCGGCCTCGCCCACTACGTGAACGGAGAGCGCCTGCTCGCCCTCGAGGCGCGCGCGCGGGCCTTCGCGGCCGACGTCGTGGGCGTCGTCGGCCCCGCCGCCGCGCGTTACGAGCAGCGCGAGCACCTGCCCGAGCTCGCGCGATTCGACGCGATTGGCCGGCGCGTCGAGGAGGTCTCCTTTGACCCCAGCTACCACGACGCCGGCGCCGCGGTGTGGCGCAGCGGCGTCGTCGCCCTGTCGGGCACTCCGGGCACCGCCTATGAGCAGATGACCCTGCTCTACTTGCTCTCGGGCGAGGGTGAGGCCGGCCACGCCTGCCCCGCGACGTGCACGATCGGACTCGCGCGCGCCCTTCGCCGTCGCGCGACAACGCCGGTGCGAGACCGGTTCCTACCGGCCCTCGTTGATTCCCACTACGCGTCGGCCGAGCGTGGCGCGCAGTTCCTCACCGAGGTTCAAGGTGGTAGCGACGTGGGTGCCAACGCGTGCGAGGCGCGCGCACTCGGCGACGGCACCTTCGCCCTGACGGGCGAGA
>JAJXXB010000128.1 GCA_021781315.1 Actinomycetes bacterium
GTTCGGCCGCCCGGGTCTGACCCACGAGGCGGTCAAAGACGTCAGGCACCGGGCCACACCTCGGCGAGCACCGCGTCCACCGCGTCCGACACGGCCGCGAAGTCGCCGGCACCGTCGACCACGCGCCAGTTGGCGGGGTCGGCCGCGGCGAGCTCGAGGTAGCCCGCGCGCACGCGCTCGTGGAACGTGACGTCGGCGGACTCGAAGCGGTCGCGGTGATCGCGCAGGCGCCGCTCGTTGGCGATCGCGACGGGCACGTCGAGCAGGATCGTCACGTCGGGCTGGCACGCGCCGATTGCGAGCTCGGTCGCGGCGCGCAGCAGCGCGAGGTCGACGCCCCGGCCGTAGCCCTGGTAGGCGATGGAGGACGCCCAGTACCGGTCGCTCACGACCGACTGGCCCGCGGCGAGCGCGGGCTCGATGACCGTCGCCGCGTGGTGCGAGCGGTCCGCGAGCATCAGCAGTGACTCGGTGACCGGGCTCATCGGCGCGCTGGCGTCGAGCAGCCACCGGCGAAGCTCGGCGCCCAGCGCCGTGTCACCGGGCTCGAACGTGAAGCGCGCGTCGTGGTCGTCGGCCACGCGGCGGGCCTGGGTGCTCTTGCCGCTCGCGTCGACACCCTCGAAGACGACGAAGCGCCCGCGGGTCATTCCTGGTCGCTTCGCACGCGTGCCGCGAGCGCGGTGTTGGCGGCCGAGCCGCGGCTGGTGGCCGCGCGCTTCTCGGCGCCGGTCGCCTTCTTCGCGGCGGCCTTGGTCGCGGTCGTCTTCTTCGCCGCCGACTTCTTCGCCGCCGACTTCTTCGCCGCGGCCTTCTTCGCTGGCGCCTTCTTCGCTGGTGCCTTCTTCGCTGGGGCTCGGCGCGTCGAGGGCTCGGCGTTGCGCCGCTCCGCCAGCAGCTCGCCGGCGCGGTCCAGGGTGATCGTCTCGGGCGTGTCGCCCAGGCGCAGCGTCGCGTTGGACTCCCCGTCGGTCACGTAGAGGCCGAAGCGGCCCGTGCGCACCACGATCATGCGCTTGGTCACCGGGTCTTCACCGAGCTCGCGCAGCGGGCCCGCCGCGGCACGCCGGCCCCGCGCCTTGGGCTGGGCGAGTAGCGCCAGCGCGCCGGGCAGGTCGACGCTGAAGATCTCGTCCTCGCTCGCCATCGAGCGCGTCTCCTTGCCCCACGTCAGGTACGGGCCGTAGCGGCCGTTCTGGGCGAGGATGGGCTCGCCGTCCTCGGGGTGGCGCCCCACCTCGCGCGGCAGCGCGAGCAAGCGCTTCGCGTCCTCGAGGGTCATCGTCTCGGGCGACATGGTCGAGAAGAGCGAGGCCGTCTTGGGCTTGTTCTTCGGGTCGGTCATCTCGCCGACCTGCACGTAGGGCCCGAAGCGGCCGGCCTTCAGCAGGATCGGCAGGCCCGTCGCCTCGTCGACGCCGAGGGTGCGGTCGTTGCTCGGCGCCGCGAGCAGCTCAAGGGCCCGCCCGACGGTGAGCGAGTCGGGCTCGGTGGCCTCGGGAATCGAGACGCGGTCCTCGGCGTGGGTGAGGTAGGGCCCGTAGCGTCCCGAGCGCACCGACACCGGCTGGCCGTCGGGCGCGATGCCGAGCGGCAGCGAGTTGATCGCCGCGAAGTCGAACTCGGGGGTCTCGTGGGTCATGCGGTGCAGCCCGATCCGGGCGAAGTCGGTGGCGGCCGACGGGTCGCCGTAGTAGAAGCGGTGCAGCCACGGCTCGAGCTCCTGGCGGCCCTCGGCGATCTCGTCGAGCTGGTCCTCCATCGCCGCGGTGAACTGGTAGTCGACCAGGTCGGCGAAGTAGGTCTCGAGCAGGTTCACCACCGCGAAGGCGCGAAAGGCCGGCACGAGCGACTTGCCCTTCTTCCACACGTAGCCGCGGCGGTCGATCGTCTTCATCACCGAGGCGTAGGTCGACGGGCGGCCGATGCCGAGGTCCTCGAGCTTCTTGATGAGCGTCGCCTCCGAGTAGCGGTCGGGCGGCTGGGTCTCGTGGCCCTTGGCGGTGGCGTCGTCGATCGCCACGTCCTCGCCCTGGGCGAGCGGCGGCAGCAGTCGCTCCTGGTCGGCGAGCTCGGCTTCGGGGTCGTCGGTCCCCTCGACGTAGGCCCGGCGAAAGCCTGGGAACTCGATGCGCAGCCCGCTCGCGCCCAGTCCCACCGCAACGGGTCCGTCGTAGCCGGCGACGCCCTCGAGGGTCGCGGCGAAGCGGACCTTCTGCTGAGTGAGGCGCGCGTCGACCATCTGGGAGGCGATCGTGCGCTTCCAGACGAGGTCGTAGACGGCGAGCTCGTCGCCGCCGAGCTGGCCCTGGGCCTCCTCGAGCGAGCGGAAGGTCTCGCCGGCCGGCCGGATGGCCTCGTGCGCCTCCTGGGCGTTCTTCACCTTGCGGTCGTAGCGGCGCGGCTGGTCGGCGACGTAGTCGTCGCCGTAGCGCGAGGCGGCGAGCCGGCGCGCGGCGGTGATCGCCTCGTCGGACAGCGTCGTCGAGTCGGTGCGCATGTAGGTGATCCACCCCTGCTCGTAGAGCCGCTGGGCGGCGCGCATCGTGCGCTCGGGGTCAAAGCGCAGCTTGCGGCTGGCCTCGATCTGCAGCGAGGACGTCATGAAGGGCGGCTGGGGGCGCTGGGTGCGCGGGGTGGCGGTGATCGACTCGACGCGCGCCGACACCGTCGGCAGCCGGTCCGCGATCGACTCGGCCGTCGCCGCGTCGATGGCGGCGACGCCGGCGGCCGCGTCGAGCCGGCCCGAGGCGTCAAAGTGCTTGCCGGTCGCGAGGCTCGCACCATCGAGGGTTTCGAGGGTCGCCTC